>JBGARM010000560.1:0-1635 GCA_044230215.1 Thermoanaerobaculia bacterium
GTCCGGCATCCAGCCGGCGACGGTGAGATCGTCGTCGCGCACCGGAAGGACCTGCGGCGTCCCTCGCCCGTCGCTCGACTGGACGAAGAGGGCGACCGCGCTCCCATCGGGTGCCGCAGCCACCCAGGCCAACCGGTCGCCGGTGGGAGACCACGCGACACTCATCGCGCCGCTCAACTCCACGCCGGCGACTTTGGTCCGTGTCCCGCGCTCGAGGTCGACCACCCAGCTGCCGCGGTCTTCGCGGGCCAGGGCCAACCGTCGGCCGTCCGGCGCGACGGCGAGAGCGCGGCCGTAGAGATCGGACTCGATCGCCAGCGTCTCGAAGGTGCCGCCGCGCGAGGCTCGCACCACGCGCATCGGTTCGCTGCGACTGTTGCGCAGATAGCCGGTCGCGTAGACCAGCGTGCCGTCGGCGGAGACGGCGTAGGTCGCCGAGCGATTGCGCGCCCGCGCGACGTCGCCGAGCATCGCCACCGGCGCGCCGAGGACCCGCTTCGCTGCGGCGTCGAACGGCACGACTTCGAGAGTGCCGCCTTCACCGCCGAAGGCGAGGTGGCCGGTCGGCAGGTAGCGCGGCGACATCCCATGCAGGCCGAGCCGGCTGAGGAGCTTCGACTCGAGATCGAGCACGGCCAGTTCGCCGACCGGCCTTTCGTCCGAGGCGAAGGCGATGGCCCGTCCACCCGGCAAGAGCTCGGGCCAGAAGATCGGCACCTTGCGCCGCTCGCCGTGGTCGAGGACGCTCTCGACCGCGGGAGAAGGCTTGCCGCCGCTCGCCGGCACGGACGAGAGGGTTCCGTCGGTAGCCTCGACGAAGAAGATCGTCCCGTCGTCGCGCCAGACACCGCCGAAGTAGTCCTCGATCGCGGCGATCGTCTGCGTCAGCCCGGTCTCGAGCGACTGCTTGCGCAGCTCACGCGGAATACCTCCACCCAGGCCCGAGACGCCGACGGCGAAGGCGACCCACTTGCCGTCGGGGGAGAAGAACGGACCCTCGGCGGTCTCGCTCTCCGGCACCAGTTTCACCTCGTCGCCGTCGAGCCGCCGGAGGTACAGATGCTGCGGCCCACTCTCGCCGCGGGCCAGAAAGGCGAGCGTCGCGCCGTCCGGTGAGAGGGCGATCTCCGGTGCTCCGACACCGTCGAGCTCGAGCCCGGTCGGGAGAGCGATCGCGGCGCGGATCGGTCGCGCGTTCCGGGCGACCGGCGGAGGCGAGAGGAGGAACTTGCCGAGGACGAGTCCGGTCGAGAGGGCTCCGGCGATGACGCCAGCGAGGGCCAGCCGGCGGGTGGCGGTCGGAGATGCAGGAGCCGCACCCGTGCCGCTGCCGGAGCTGCTTCCGCTTCCTCCCTCGCCGACTCCCGGCTCGCCTGCGAGCTCGCGTTCGAGCAGCAGTCGCGCTTCCCCGATATCGCGCAGACGTCGTTTCGGATCGCGCTCGAGACAGCGGCGCAGGAGCTGGCGGATCGCGCCCGGCGTGCCGGCGGGCAGGCGGCCGAGATCGATCTCCTGGCGCATCACGGCCGACAGCGTGTCGACGACGCTCTCGCCCTCGAACAGACGCTCGCCGGTGAGCATCTCGTGGAGCAGCACGCCGAAGGCCCAGATGTCGGCGCGCTTGTCGACGGCCGC
>JBGARM010000561.1:0-1540 GCA_044230215.1 Thermoanaerobaculia bacterium
GACGCCGCGACGCGCACCGAGCTCAACGACTTCCTGCGCACCTTCGAGCGCCGGTTGACCAGCGAGTCCGGCCTCCCCGGCCGCCCCTGGTATCGCCATCAGGTGGACGCTCCCGGGCAGTACACCGGCTACGGCGCCAAGACCCTGCCGGCAATCCGCGAAGCGATCGAGCAGCGTCACTGGGACGAAGCCAACAGCCAGATCCGCCAGGTGGCCAGGCTCCTCGACGACGCCCGCGCGGCGATCGAGAAGATGACGGCGAAGCTGGCGCCGTCTGTCGGCTGAGGCTCGTCTTCTCGTGTCAGTCCGGGAGCGAGGGACGGCGCGCGGCTGGGCGCGGCTCCGTGTCGTCCTCGAGATGATCAAGTTCGAGCACACGCTGTTCGCGCTGCCGTTCGCGCTGATGGGGATGCTGCTCGCGGCGGGAGGGCTGCCCGAGGGGCGTATCGTTCTCTGGATCGTCGTCGCGATGGTCGGGGCGCGCTCCGCGGCGATGGGCTGGAACCGGCTGGTCGATCGCGAGATCGACGCCGCCAATCCGCGCACCGCCCAGCGGGCCCTGCCGGCGGGGCTGGTTTCGCCCGGCTTCGTCGCCGTCTTCGTCGCCGCCAGCCTGGCGCTGCTGCTCGTCGCCGCCTGGCGGCTGAATCCGCTCTGCCTCGCGCTGTCGCCGATCGCGATCGTCGTCCTCCTGGGCTACAGCTACACCAAGCGCTTCACCTGGGCAGCGCACCTCGCGCTCGGCCTCGCCCTCGCCGGGGCGCCGCTCGGCGCCTGGGTCGCGGTGACGGGCCGCTTCGCGCCGACACCGTTCGTCCTCGCCGGCGTGGTCGTCACCTGGGTCGCTGGCTTCGACGTCCTCTATGCCCTGCAGGACGAGGCCTTCGATCGGGAGCGCGGCCTGGCGTCGATCCCGGCGCGCTTCGGCACCGTCGCGGCCCTGGCGATCTCGGCCGCGCTGCATGTCGGCACCCTGGCGCTCCTCGCCGCCCTGCCTTTCGTGCATCCGCCCGGTCTCGGCCTCGCCTACTGGGTCGGCGTCGCCGGTTGCGCCCTGCTGCTCGCCTACCAGCACGCGATCGTCCGGCCGGGGGATCTCTCGCGGTTGAATGCCGCCTTCTTCACCGCCAACGGAGTGCTGGCGCTCTGGCTGCTCGCGGCGACCGCCGTTGACCTCGTTCTTCGATAAACTGCCCGGCGAGCGCTGACGCGATGAGCGAAGACCTGCATCTGCTCGGCCGCCTGGCGGTCCACTACAAGCTGCTCACCACCGAGCAGCTCGCCGAGACGACACGCGCCCAGGCGCGGACCGCCGACCCGCGGCCCCTGGGCGAGCTCTGGATCGACGCCGGCTGGATGACGCGGGCGCAGCTCGAGAAGCTCCTGGCGGTCCAACGCGAGGTGCTCGCCCGCCAGAGCGGTCAAGCGGCGGCGCCGCTCATCGCACCCAAGCCCGCGAGCTCGCCCGTCGATCTCGAACAGACCGCCACCGGCGAGCTCTCGACCCGCGCCGGCAAGCGGATCGACCGGATTCTCGAGT
>JBGARM010000562.1:0-1520 GCA_044230215.1 Thermoanaerobaculia bacterium
TCGTCGAAGGTGTCACCGTCGAAGTCGCCGCCGGCGAGCGCCGCGCCGAAGCGTTCCTGGTCGGCGCCGGTCTGCCCCGGGAAACTGTCTTCCTGGAAGACCTGGAAGCGCGTCGTGGTGAGCCCGGTGGCGAAGCCGAAGGCGATGTAGACCCGGCCGGCGCGGTTCAGGCCGCCGGTCAAGTCGCGGTCGGGTGCGCCCACCGCCAGGTCGAGCAGGCCGTCGCGGTCGAAGTCCCCCACCGCGAGCGCCGCACCGAAGCGTGAACCGGTCGAATTCCCGGCCGAGCCGAAGTCGGTCTGCACGAACTCCTCGATCGCTTCGAAGCTCACCCCCCCGTAGTTCGCCACTTCGATCCGGCCGGCGCCGTTGGTGCCCGCGACCGCCGAACCCGGGGCGGCATAGACGAGCTGGCGGTCCGGCAGCTGGGCGAAACGGCCGACGACGAGCGCCGCCCCCTGTTCGTCGCCGTCGGCCTCGCCGCCGGGATAGCCGACCTGCAGCGTCGCCACGACCTGGGGCACCGACGGGCCGTTCGCCTGGCGCACCTCGACCCTGCCGGGGCGTCCGAAGAGTCCGTCGCCCGGTGAGTTGGGAATGCCGATCGCCAGCACCGGTGCGCCGGAGTTCGTCACCTTGCCGGCGGCGAGCGCCTCGCCGTAGTGCATGTTGAACGTCCGGTCCGGCGGCTCGAGAAAGACGCGCTGGGTGTCGAGGAGCCCCCCGGCGCTGCCGCGCATGTAGTGCACCACGCCGGCGTCGGAGCAGGTGTCGCCGACGCAGTTGCCGAAGAGATCCTGCAGATCCTGTCGGGGAGCCCCCACTGCGAGATCGTCGAAGCCGTCGAGATCGAAGTCGGCGGCGGCGAGGGAGCTGCCGAACCCGGCATCGGTGTCGGGACCGCCGAAGGTGTTGAGAATGGCGTTCATCTCCTGCGCCACCAGCGCCTTGCCGGAGGTGTAGAAGACGAAAACCCGGCCCTTGCCGGAGCTCTGGCCCGGAGCGCCGACGGCGAGGTCGAGCGTGCCGTCACCGTTGAAGTCGCCGAAAGCGACCGCGGCGCCGAAGCGGCCGTCCGGCTCGGCCGAGTTGATCACGTCGGGGCTGTCGAGGTCGGCGCAGAAGGTGTTGGCATCCCCCGGCCGACAGGCGGCAAGCGGCGACGCGGCGATTCCGGCGCAAAGAACGGCTGCGGCTGCGAAGTGTCGGCTCTTCATGGCATCTCCCGAGCTTCCTGATCCGGCTCCAGATTCCGAGCCAGATCTTGGGTCCCTACGAACGTGGCGACCACCGACCAAAGTGAGGGCTGCAATCCGGACTTCGTCAGGGGGCGCTTCCATGCAGGCGGGAACAGGCGAATCGCGCCGTCGGTTTCCTTTGTCACACCGCTGTCACACGCCGGTGCCTCCCCTGACAAACCCGGTTGACAGAGTTCCCCTGCCACCGGAAAGCGGCGCCTCGAGGCGCCGCGACCGGACGCACATGCACCGACGCACCAACGCTGAAGCGCACGGCGCGAC
>JBGARM010000563.1:0-1499 GCA_044230215.1 Thermoanaerobaculia bacterium
TCGAGCCGGCGCTCGACCTCGCCGGAATCGCCGCCCGGGAGAATCTCGAACGAACAGGCGAGGTGCGAAGCGAGCTCGGCCTCGGCGAGCGCGCTCGAGGCAGCAAGGCAGAGCTGGCCGACGTCGACGAAGGCGCGATGCAGGCGGCTGGTCCGCCCGCCGCCGAGCAGGGTCGCGAGCAGGCGGAGGCCGGCGTGGTCGGGATGCTCGGCCGGCGGTGCCGGCAACGCCAGCAACAGACGCGCGATCTCGCCGTGCCGGCGCTCGATCCGCCGGGCGCCGCCGAGGGCCGGGACCGCGGCCACCGGCGGGCGCGCGATCGCCGCCGGATCGAGGTCGCCGAACGTCTCGGCGACGCGCTCCGCGCTTTGCGGGACGAGATCTCCGGCGACCACGAGCAGGGCGTTCGCCGGCCGATAGAAGCGGCGATGGAACGCCGCCAGGCGATCGCGATCGGTGCTCTGGAGATCCTCTTCGGAACCGAGGACCGGAACTCCGTAGGGATGGCCGGCGAAAAGTTCCGCCTGCACCGCGAGCTCGAGGGCGTCCCAAGGCTCGTCGCGGTACATCGCCAGCTCCTCGAGGATCACCTGACGTTCGCTGTCGACCTCCGCAGGATCGAGGGTCAGCGCCGCCATCCGGTCGCGCTCGATGGCGAGCGCCTCCTGCCAGCGATCGGCGGAGAACGAGAAGTAGTAGGCGGTGAGATCGTGGCTGGTGAAGGCGTTGTTGTTGCCGCCCAGAGACTGGGTCCGGCGGTCGATCTCCCCGGGGCCGTAACGTGCCGAGCCCTTGAACATCATGTGCTCGAGGAAATGCGCCGCACCGCTCCGCCCGGGCATCTCGTCCCGTCCGCCGACGCGGTAGAGCAGGACCGTGGTGACGATCGGCGCCTGCCGGTTGGCGATCAGGCAGACTTCGAGCCCGCTCGCGAGGTGCAGGCGCTCGACGCGGCCGGCGCCGGCCAGCCCGCGCACGGCGTGGGAGAGCGGCGGGATCAGCGGAGCGGCCTCAGCGGCGCGGGGCTGGGCGCCGGGCTCAGGGGCGTTCGCCCAGGCGGCGCTTCTTGCCCTTGGCGGACGGCGCCCGGAGATCGGCCGTGACCAGCGTCGGCGACGGCGCTCCCTCGGACGACGAAACGCGAATCGTCCACACCCGCCCTTCGTGGGTGATGCGCACGATGTGATCGCCGCTCTCGGGCAGGTCGTAGGCGCGGCCGTCGCGCTTCTTGGCGTTCCACTCGCGCGCCAGGCCGATGACGATGCGGCCGACCCGCACGATGGCGTCGTCCGGCTCGACGTCGAACGACAGCGCCATGCCGGTGACACACTGGGGGTCGAGCCGCGGATCGCGCCCGGGGCGATCGACGCATGGCGCGCCATCGCCGTCGTCCTGGCGGTGACGCTGGCCTCGGCCGCCGCCGGCGCGTTCAACCAGTATGTCGAGCGCGACCTCGACCGCTCGATGCGGCGCACGCGCAACCGCGCGTTCGCCACCGG
>JBGARM010000564.1:0-1424 GCA_044230215.1 Thermoanaerobaculia bacterium
GCTCCGGACGATCCCGCTCGGGCCGGACGTTGAGATAGAACAGCGCCTGCTGCGCGATCGCCGCGAAGACCGGCGCCGCGACGTCGCCGCCGTGATACCCGCCGTGCGGATCGTCGATCACCACGACGGCGACGAGCGCCGGGTGCGCCGCCGGCGCGTAGCCGGCGAAGCTGGCAATGAACTCGTTGGCGAGGTAGCCCTTGCCGGGTTCGGCCTTCTGCGCCGTGCCGGTCTTGCCCGCCACCGGATAGCCGCTGACGATCGCCGCCCGTCCTGTGCCGCCCTCCGCGGTCACTCCCTGGAGCAGCTCGGCGACGATCGCCAGCGTCCGCGGCGAGATCGGGCGGCCGCGTTCCACCGGCTGCGGATGGAGCACCTGCGCCGCCGTCCCGCTGCCCGTCTGGCGAACCAGGTAGGGCTCGAGCAGCCGGCCGCCGTTGGCGATCGTGCCGAAGGCCAGCGCGAGCTGCAGCGGAGTGATCGAGATTCCCTGGCCGAAGGAGATGTACGCCTTGGCGAGCCCCGGCCAGCGGCTCACCGGCATCAGCAGGCCGGGGCTCTCGCCGGGCAGATCGATCCCCGACGTCCGGCCGAAACCGAAGGCGCGGATCATGGCGTAGAAGCTGGCGTTCGACAGGCGCAACGAAGTCTTGATCGTGCCGACGTTGGAGGACTTGGCGATGACGTCGCGGAAGGTCAGCATCCCGAACGGCTTGTGGTCGGCGATACGCACGCCGGCCAGGGTGATGCCGCCCATCTCGCAGTCGAGGACCTCGTCGGGATCGATCAGGCCTTCCTCGAGCGCCGCCGCGGCGGTGACCATCTTGAAGGTCGACCCGGGCTCGTAGGCGTCGCTCACCGGACGATTGCGGCGAACCTCGTCGGTGGCCGCCGTGAACCGGTTGGAGTCGAAGGTCGGCCAGGAGGCGAGCGCCAGCACCGCGCCCGTCGCGGGCTCGAGCACGACGACGCTGCCGCTCTGCGGCGAGTAGCGCTCGGCCGCCTTCGCCAACTCACGCTCGGCGATCTGCTGCAAGGCGGCGTCCATCGTCAGGTAGAGGTCGCTTCCGGGCACCGGTGCCGCGGACGGCAGATTCGCCGGCACGGCCATCCCTTGCCGGGCGTCGCGCAGCACCGTGCGCCGGCCTGGCTTGCCCGCCACGACCTTGTCGTACATCGCCTCGAGACCGGCGAGGCCGTGGTTGTCCGTGCCGACGTAGCCCAGCGCGTGCGCGCCGACTTCCCGCAGCGGGTAGTAGCGCTTCGACTCCTCGAGGAAGTAGACCCCCGGCAGGCGGAGCTCTTTGACGCGGCGCGCCTGAGGCGGGTCGAGCTTGCGCGCCACCCAGACGAACTCGCGATCGGCGTCGAGCAGGCGCTCGAGCTTGCCGGGATCGATCTCGAGGACGCGCGCCAGGGACTTG
>JBGARM010000565.1:0-1366 GCA_044230215.1 Thermoanaerobaculia bacterium
CGAGGCCGACCGCGGCCTCCTCGCCCGGGTGCCGGAAGATGCACGTCAGCGGCTGTTGCGCGCGACGCGGCAGGTTTCGCATCCGGACCCGCGTGCCCGGCGGAGGCTGGTGAAGGCGACGACGCGCGAGCGTCGCGCCCAGCAGGTGCGCCGGGACGAGACTCTCTTCCAGGCCGCGGGCATCCGCGAGCTTCGCCGCAAGCCGCCCGTCACCTCGCCCAACGTCTATCCGCCGGCCGACTTCGCCGCCCAGGATGTGGACGAGGCGGCCGACCGCGCGCTCGACGAGGCCGCAGCCGGCCCGGTTGCGGCGCCGGGCGTGCTTCTCGAGGAGCGCCATTGCTACGTCTGCAAGGAGCACTACCGGTCCCTGCATGCGTTCTACGACCAGCTCTGCCCGGACTGCGGCGACTTCAACTTCGCCAAGCGCGAGGAGTCGGCCGATCTCGCTGGCCGGGTCGCGCTGCTCACCGGCGGGCGGGTGAAGATCGGCTATCAGGCCGGACTGAAGCTGCTGCGGGCCGGCGCCCACCTGATCGTGACCACGCGCTTCCCGCGCGACTCGGCGCTGCGCTACGCGCGCGAGGCCGACTTCGCCTCCTGGGCCCACCGGCTCGAGATCTTCGGCCTCGACCTGCGCCACACGCCGAGCGTCGAGACCTTTTGCCACCTCCTGCTGACTCGCGACGGCGGCCGGCAGCGCCTCGATTTCATCGTCAACAACGCCTGTCAGACGGTCCGCCGGCCGCCCGACTTCTATCGCCACATGATGGCGGGCGAGGTCGCGGCTTTCGACACGCTCGACGAGCGCCATCGACTTCTGCTCAAGAGCTACGAGGAGCTGCGCGACCCGCAGCGTTTCGCCGGAGCGGGCGCCGTGACGCGCTCCGCCGCGCCGCAGTACGGACTGGCAGCTGGCGCCGGAGGGGTCGGCTTGACCTACGCGGCCGAGCTGTCGCAGGTTGCCCTGCTGCCCGAGGAGATCTCGAGCGAGCCCGGCCTCTTCCCTGCCGGCCTTCTCGACCAGGACCTGCAGCAGGTGGACCTGCGCGGGCGCAACTCCTGGCGGCTGTCGCTCGCCGAGGTTTCGACGGTCGAGCTGCTCGAGGTTCAGCTGGTGAACGCCGTGGCGCCGTTCGTGCTGAACGGCCGCCTGAAGCCGCTGATGCTGCGAACTCCGGAGCGCGACAAGCACATCGTCAACGTCTCGGCGGTCGAGGGCCAGTTCTACCGCAACCTCAAGACCACCCGGCACCCGCATACCAACATGGCGAAGGCGGCGCTCAACATGATGACTCGCACCTCAGCCGCGGACTACCACCACGACGGCATCCACATGAACAGCGTCGACACCGGCTGGGTGACC
>JBGARM010000566.1:0-1298 GCA_044230215.1 Thermoanaerobaculia bacterium
ATCGCCGAGCTCACGGCGTCGCAGCGCGTCGGCCGCGGCGGCGCCGCCTTCCCGACCGGCCGCAAGTGGGCGGCGGTGGCGCGCGCCACGGAGACGACGCGCTACGTCATCTGCAACGCCGACGAGTCGGAGCCCGGCACGTTCAAGGACCGGGTGCTGCTGGAGGAGGATCCGTTCGCGATCGTCGAAGCGATGACGATCGCCGGCTTCGCCTGCGGCGCCGAAGAGGGCTTCGTCTACCTGCGCGGCGAGTATCCGCAGGCCGAGGTGCGGCTGCGCCAGGCGATCGCCGCGGCGAGGGCCGCGCGGCTCCTCGGCGACGACGTCGACGGCGCCGATTTCCGCTTCGACATCGAGATCCGCCGCGGCGCCGGGGCCTATATCTGCGGCGAAGAGACGGCGCTCTTCGAATCGATCGAGGGCAAGCGCGGCGAGCCGCGGTCGAAGCCGCCGTTTCCGGTCGAGGTCGGACTCTTCGGCAAGCCGACTCTGGTCAACAACGTCGAGACCCTGGCGAACGTGCCGTGGATCGTGCTCGAGGGCGGCGCGGCGTTCCGCGCCACCGGCACGGCGGAGTCGTCGGGCACCAAACTGTTCTGCCTCTCCGGCGAGGTGAACCGGCCGGGCCTCTACGAGGTGCCGTTCGGCGCGACCCTCGGCGATCTGCTGGCGCTCGGCGGCGGCGTCACCGGCGGCCGGGAGCTTCTCGCCGTGCTCCTCGGTGGCGCCGCCGGCAGTTTCGTCGGCCCCGACCGGCTTTCGCTGCCGCTCACCTTCGAAGGCACGCGTGCCGCCGGCACGACGCTCGGCTCCGGCGTCGTCCTGGTCTACAGCGCAGCTGCCGATCTCGGCGACGCGTTGGTGCGGATCGCCGAGTTCTTCCGCGACGAGTCGTGCGGCCAGTGCGTCCCCTGCCGCGTCGGCACGGTGCGCCAGCTCGAGCTCCTGCAGCGCCTCCGGCGCCAGACGCCGCTCGGCGACCGGGCGCAGGAGATGGCGCTCTTCGCCGAGCTGGCGCAAGCGATGCGCGACGCCTCGATCTGCGGCCTCGGCCAGACCGCCTCCGCCGCCGTAGCCTCGGCGCTGGCGCTGTTCGATCCCTTTACCGCGAGCCCGTCCCGCTAGAGTCGCTCGCGCGGCTCGAAAAGAAACCGTCGCCGGGCGCCTCGGCGAGGGGGGGATAGGCCCGCCCGTCGCGCGGCAGCCAGAGGATGCTGAAGCCGCCCGGCGCCACGACCTCGAGGGTGCTCTCGCCACGCGGCAAGGTGACGGTTCTGCCGCCGGTGCTGAAGCGGGCC
>JBGARM010000567.1:0-1293 GCA_044230215.1 Thermoanaerobaculia bacterium
GCTCAACGCCACCTATCCGCTGGTGCCGGAACAGCTCGTCGCGTTCTGCGCCGACAAGCGCGCCGTGCTCATGCTCGAGGAAGGGCATCCCGAGTTCATCGAGTTCGAACTCGCGACGCTGCTCGCGCGCGCCGGCAGCACCTGCGCGGTGCAGATGTTCGAGGTCGCTTTCTCGCGCCGGATGTGCTGCTCGCGGGTTTGCAGAGCCATGCGGATGGCGGGATTGCCGGCGCTGTCCTTCGACAGGCCGATGATCCGCCCCGGCATCTGGCGCTTGAACTCGTCGCGCGCCGACATGAAGGCGGCGTGCGGCCCGCCGTAACCCATCGGCAGGCCGAAGCGCTGCGTCGAGCCGACGGCGATATCGGCGCCGAACTCGCCCGGCGCCCGCAGCAGCGTGAGCGCGAGCAGGTCGGCCGCGACGACGAGAAGCGCGTTGCCGGCGTGGGCGAGATCCGCGAGCGGGGCGTAGTCGACGATCCTGCCGTCCGTCGTCGGGTACTGCACCAGCACACCGAAGGCCCGGCCAGCGGAGAAGTCGAAGCGGAAAGGATCGCCGGTCTCGATCTCGATGCCGACCGCCCGGGCGCGCGTCCGGACGACGGCGAGGGTCTGCGGATGACAAGCCTGATCGACGAAGAACACCGGGCGCTCGATCTTCTCCAGATGCGGGTGGATCGCGGCGCACATGTGCATCGCCTCGGCGGCGGCGGTCGCTTCGTCGAGCAGCGACGCGTTGGCGATCGGCAGCGCCGTCAGGTCGGCGATCATGGTCTGGAAGTTGAGCAGCGCCTCCAGGCGTCCCTGCGAGATCTCGGCCTGGTAGGGGGTGTACTGCGTGTACCAGCCCGGGTTCTCCAGGATGTTGCGCTGAATCACCCCGGGCATGCGGGTCGCGTTGTAGCCGAGCCCCAGATAGGAGCGCGAGCGGCGATTGCGCGCCGCGATCGACTGCAGCCGCTCGAGCATCTCCTGCTCGCCCGGCTCCCGGTCGCGACCGGAGGCATCGATCGCGAGCGACCGGGCGGCGCGAATCGACGCCGGGACGGTCTCCTGAACGAGCTCGTCGAGGGAGCCCAGGCCGAGGGCCCGGAGCATCTCCCCGATCTCCGCGTCGTTCGATCCGATATGGCGGCGGACGAAGGTGTCGAGCGGCTCGAACAAGTCAGTGCTTCCCCTGCTGCACGAACTCGCCGTAGGCCTCGGCGTCCATCAGGCCGTCGAGATCCGACGAGGCGGAGTAGCGGACCTTCACCAGCCAGCCGTCGACGTGCGGATCCTCGTTGATCAGCT
>JBGARM010000568.1:0-1279 GCA_044230215.1 Thermoanaerobaculia bacterium
CCAAGCGATGACAGCAAAGCCCTCGAGAAGACCGACAGTCCCCTGGCTGGCGGCCGGGTGGCTCCTCCTGTCGGCGCTCGCGCCGACCCTGCCGCTGCGCGCACAGCTCTCGCCCAACGGTCCGGAGTTCCAGATCAACAGCTACACCACGAGCAGTCAGTACTCGCCGGACGTCGCCGCCGACGCCGCCGGGAACTTCGTCGTCGTCTGGGCGAGCCTGGGGTCGTCCGGCACGGACAGTTGGTATGCGAGCATTCAGGGCCAGCGCTTCCGCAGCGATGGAACGCCGCTCGGCGCCCAGTTTCAGGTCAACACCTACACCACCCAGACGCAGAAGCAACCGGCGGTGGCCGCGGACGCGCAGGGCAACTTCGTCGTCGTCTGGCGGAGCTACGGCGCCGTCGCCGACGCCAGCGGCTCGAGCGTCCAGGGGCAGCGTTTTGCGGCGAACGGAACGCCGCTTGGAGGTCAGTTTCAGGTCAATTCCTTCACCACGAGCTATCAGGACTATCCGGCGGTCGCCGCGGACGCTCTGGGCAACTTCGTCGTCGCCTGGGAGAGCGGCGCCGCGAACACTGGCGACAGCGACGGCGTCAGCGTTCAGGCGCAGCGCTACGCTGCGAGCGGCGCCGCGCTGGGCGGGCAGTTCCTGGTGAACGCCTACACTACCGGCCATCACCGCAATCCCGACGTCGCCGCGGACGGCCTGGGCAACTTTCTCTTCGCCTGGCACAGTTTCGGCTCGACCGGGGGCGACACGAGCACCACCAGTGCCCAGGCGCGCCGTTACACCGGCAGCGGGGCGCCCCTGGGCGTCCCCTTCCAGGTGAACAGCTACACCACGAACTCGCAGAACCTGCCGGCCGTCGCCGCCGATTCGCAGGGGAACTTCGTCCTCGCCTGGGAGAGCGATGGCTCGGCCGGAGGGGACACCAGTGGGCTGAGTGTGCAGGCACGCCGCTTCGACTCGGCTGGCGTCGCCGCCGGCGGCGATTTCCAGGTCAACGCATTCACGACCGACTGGCAGCGCCTGGCGGATGTGGCGATGGATGCCCAGGGCAACTTCGTCGTCGCCTGGGAGAGCTTCGCCGCAGCGGGCGACACCAGCAGCCGCAGCGTTCACGCGCGGCGCTATTTCGCCAACGGCACTCCGCGCGAAGCCGAGTTTCAGGTCAACACGTACACCACGAACTACCAGGTCCGGCCGGCGGTGGCGTCGGACGCGCTGGGCAACTTCGTGGTGGTCTGGTTCAGCCTGGGTTCGAGCGGCACCGACACG
>JBGARM010000569.1:0-1273 GCA_044230215.1 Thermoanaerobaculia bacterium
GGCACGCCGATGATCATCATGGAGTTCGTCGACGGGGGCACGCTCGCCGAGCGCATCCCGATGCCGCTCGACGAGGCGATTGACGTGATGCTCCAGGTCACCGAGGTCGTCGGCTGCCTCCACAAGGCGGGCGTCGTCCACCGCGACATCAAGCCGCGCAATATCGCCTTCACCGGCGGCGGCGAGCTCAAGCTGCTCGACTTCGGCCTCGCGAGGCTCGAGCGAGAGGCAACCATGTCCGGAGTAGCCGGGCACGTCGTCGTGGGCACTCCGGCATACCTCTCGCCTGAGGCGCACGCGCATCACCGGGCCAACCCGTCGTTCGATCTGTGGGCGCTCAGCGTGACCTTCTACGAGGTCCTCTGCGGGCACCGCCCCGCCGAAGCGGGCTCTCCAGAGGAGCTCGTCGAGGCGATCAAGGGGCATCGGCTCACGCCGATCCGAGACCGCCTTCCTCAGCGCCCTCCGATCCTGGATCGGTTCTTCGAAGGGGCGTTCGCGGTGGAGCTCTCCTCGCGACCGCGAACCGCGATCCAGTTCGCGCGACGCCTGGCGGACCTGCGGCAGGAGGCCGAGCTCGCCGGCGGGTGCATGGCCTCCGCCAACCTGCCAGAATGACGCGGGCGAGAGCCCATGCCTGAACAACCCGAGCTGCCAGGAGACGGGCCGATCCCATGCCCGACCACAACTACTTCTCGAACCTCATCTGGCAGATAGCCGACCTCCTCCGCGGCCCCTATCGCCCGCCACAGTACGAGCGGGTCATGCTGCCCCTGACCGTCCTTCGGCGCTTCGACTGTGTCCTGGCGCCGACCAAGCCCGCCGTGGTCAAGCGGTATGAGCAGGTACGGGACCGTTACAAGGGCGAGGCCCTGGACCGAGTGCTCGACAAGGTCGCGGGCCAGCGCTTCCACAACCACTCGCCCCTCGACTTCGCGAAGCTCAAGGGTGATCCGGACCACGTCGAGAAGCACCTGCTGAGCTATATCCAGGGATTCTCGGCCAATGTGCGCCGCATCTTCGACTACTTCGAGCTCGAGACCGAGATCGAGAAGATGCGCGAGGCGAACATCCTCTTCCTCGTCGTGTCGAAGTTCGCGGAGGTCGACCTGCACCCGAGCTCGGTCCCGAACGAGCAGATGGGTTTGATCTTCGAGAACCTCATCCGGCGCTTCAACGAGCTCGCGAACGAGACCGCCGGCGACCACTTCACGCCCCGCGAAGTGATCCGCCTGATGGTGAGCATCCTCTTCATCCACGACGACAAGCTCCT
>JBGARM010000056.1:0-12017 GCA_044230215.1 Thermoanaerobaculia bacterium
GCCAGGGAGCGGAAGTTGTCGAGCGACAGCGGCTTGTTCGCGAGCGGCCACAGTCCGAAGGTCGCGGCCTGCAGCCAGCCGACAGCGTTGGGCATCGGCAGCACGAGACGTCGCACGCCCATCCACTGCGCGGCGCGACGCACGATCTCGGCCAGCGTGACGACTTCCGGCCCGCCGAGTTCGTAGATCTGGCCGATGCTGTCCGGGCGCTTCAGCACACGCGCGAACGCCTCGGCAACGTCCTCGACCGCGACGGCGAGCTGCGCCTCCTCGACTTCGACGACTGCATGATCGGCCCGGCGGTGCAGGACCTCTGGCTCGCTCTGGGTGGCCGCGACGCCGCGACCACCGAGCTGCGTGAGCACTTCCTCGACAGTTACGAGCAGTTCCGGCGCTTCGACCGCGCGGAGCTCCGCCTCATCGAACCGCTGCGCGGCCTGCGCATGGCGCACTACGCCGCCTGGCTGGCGCGGCGCTGGCACGACCCGATCTTCCCGAAGAACTGGCCGCACTTCGGCAGCGAGGAGAGCTGGGAGCGCGAGACCGTCGACCTCGAGGAGCAGGCCATCGTCGTCGCCCGCGTCGAACGGGGCGGCTCGGTCGCCGAGCCGGCGGCGGCCGAAGACGAAGAGGCGCTGACCAACAAGGACCTGTTCTGGGACTGGAACGGCTAGGCGTGGCGGGCCGTTGCCTTCGGGTCCGGATTGCGGCCCGCATCGGCTGGACGTAGGATCGCTGCACTCATGAGCGACGAAACCGAGGCAGGCGCCGTCTGGCCGGACGCCGGAGATGGAACGCCGGCTGCCCTGCCGGCAGGGTGGCAGAGTCCACCCGCTGCGGTCTACGGCCTCGAGCATCCGCTGCGCTGCCCTGCCTGCAAGTCGGAGATCGATCAGCTCTTCGTCGTCCGTCTGATCCGCATGCGGGTCAACTTCATGTCGTCGCTGCCGCGCAGCGGCCGGGTCCTCGCCTGCCCGAAGTGCCGGGCGATTCTGCCCGGCGAGCTCGGCGCCGTCTTCTAGCGCGCTCTCGCCCGGGGCTATCTCGGCGGGCCTTCGAGCAGGAAGCGGATCGCCAGCCGGGTCTCCATCTCCACCGCCACGCCGTCGCGACGCCCGGGCCGGAACTGGGCCGAGAGCGCCGCCGCGCGCGCCGACTCGTCGAACCCCAGACCGGCCGGAGGCCCGACCGGCTCCGCGGCGATCACCTTGCCGGCGGCATCGACCCGCACCTTGAGCTCGACCGTCGCCATGCGGCGGCGCGCCCGCGCGACGGGCGGATAGTCCGGACGAATCGCGCGCACGAGCTGCGGCGGCTCGATCCGCGGTTCGGCACCGCTCGCTCCCGCCGCTCCCATCGCTCCGGTTGCTCCGGTCGCTCCGGGCGCTCCGGTCGCCGGCCGGTGTGACCCGAAGGCGGCATCGCCCGAAGGCGGCCCTTCGCCCGCTCCGCCGGCCGGCGGCGGAAGCTCGAGGCCTTCGCGCAGCCGGCGTTCCCCGATCTGCAGACCTCCGACGCCGGCGGTCGCGCCGGCCGTGTCGTCCGTGCCCGCCACCTGCGCCGGGAGGTCCGCCGACCCCGCCGCAAGCCCGCTCTCGTCGCCGGCTTCGGTCAAGCGGGTCTCGAGCTCGCGGATGCGCTCCAGGTAGCGCCGGCGGTCGTCCGCCGGGCGGGCCTCTGCGAGCTCGGCCTGCAGACGCTTCACCTCCTCGCGCAGCCGGACGAGCTCCCCCTCGTCGCGCACCACGATCTCGGCCAGCGGCGAAGGTTCTTGCGCCGGCGCTGCCAGTCGCGTCTCCGCCGTCGGCGGAGGCGGCGGCGCCTTGTGCAGACGGCGCCATTCGATCCAGCCCGCCAGGGCAAGTACGACCAGCGCCAGGCCGGAGGCGAGCAGCAGCCGGCTGCGGCCGCGGTCGGCGACACTCGCCGGCGCGCCATCGACCGGGTAAGTCGCCGCGCCCATGCTGAACGACAGCGGCAGGGCGATCGCCGGACCGCCCTCCGCGGCGGTGATCCCGACCGTGGCGAGCACGCTGCGTGCCCGCTCGGCGAGGGCGCGCGCCTCCTCGGCCCCGGCGCCGAAGAGCGCCACGACGAACTCGTCGCCGCCGTAGCGAATCAGCCGGTCATCGCCGCGAAAGCTCGCGCGCAGCTGCTGTGCCGCCTGCTGCAGGACGCGGTCACCGGCCAGGTGGCCGTGGGCGTCGTTGACCTCCTTGAAAAAGTCGAGATCCAGCACCAGGAGAGTGACCGTCCCATGCGCCGCTACGAGAGCCGCCCAGTCCTCGTCGAGCAGCTGGCGCAGATAGCGGCGGTTCCAGGCGCCGGTGAGGTCGTCACGCAGCGCGAGGTCCGTCGGCTCGCTCGGCAGAGGGGGCGAAGATCTTTCCACGCGCCGAATCGTAATGGAAAACGCGTAGTGGAATACGATTCCCTGCCGGTCCGCCGAGGAGCCCAGCCGAATGCGCGCACGTTCATTGGTTGCAACGATTACCATCTGCCTTGCCGGTCTCGCTCCAGGTTTCGCCGCGAGCGTCGCTGACGCCCCCCTCACCCTCGATCGCATCATGGCGCGGGACTGGATCGGCACGCCGCCCGAAGATCCCTACTGGTCGGACGACGGCAAGTCGATCTTCTACCGCCAGCGGCGCCCCGACAGCGAAGTGGTCGATCTGCACCGCGTCGAGCTCGCCAGTGGCCGCTCCGAGGTCGTCCCGCCCGCCGAGCTCGGCAGGGTCGATGCCCCGGGTGGCTCCTGGTCGCGCGACCGGCGGCTCAGGGCTTTCGTGCGCGAGGGCGACCTCTTCGTTCGCGAGAGCGGCCGCCGGTCGCCCCGCCAGCTCACCCGCACCAGCGAGCTGGAAAGCGCGCCACTGGTTCTGGCGACCGGCGACCGCGTCGCCTTCCGCCGCGGCGACGCGATTCACGCGATCGATCTCGCCACCGGCCTCGACTCGACGCTCGCCGACCTCCGCCTGGCCGAGGATCCCGACGCGACGCCGGATCGCTCGGCCTTTCTCGCCGCCGAGCAGCTGCGGCTCTTCGCGGTGCTGGCCGATCGCGAACGACGTGGCGACGAGAAGCGCGAGGCCGAGCGCGCCGCCCGTGCCGCCGATCCGACCCGCCCCCCGGCACCGTTCTATCTCGGCGAGGGCAAGACGATCCTGCGCGCCGACCTATCGCCCTCCGGCACCCACCTCCTCGTCGCCCTCGCGACGGCCCACCCGGAGTCCCAGGCCGACGCAGTCGGGGCCCAGGGCGGCAAGGAAGACTCGATGCCGGTCTTCATCACCGAGTCCGGCTACGTGGAGACGAAGCGCATCCGTCCGAAGGTCGGCACCGGCGCGCCCGAGACGCCGACGCTGCTGCTGCTCGATCTCGCCCGTCACACGCAGACGGCGCTCGACCTCGCGTCGCTCCCGGGCATCGCCGACGATCCGCTGGCCGAGCTTCGCCGCGCGGCGGAAGCCGCGAAGGCCGCCGCAGCCACGAGCCCGGGCGCGAGCCCGGCGGCGACAGCGCCCTCCACGGCGCCGGTCCCGGCGGCCCCCAAGGCACGGTCGGTTCAGCTGGGCGAGGTCCTCTGGAGCGAGGACGGCAGCCGCGTCGCCCTGCAGTTGTTCTCGGACGACAACAAGGACCGCTGGATCGCGATCGCCACGCCCGGCGCCGCGACGGTGACGACGCTGATGCACGAGAGCGACCCCGCCTGGCTCGGCTGGCGCTTCACCGACTTCGGCTGGATGAAAGATGGACGAGAGCTCTGGTACCTCTCGGAGAGCTCGGGCTACTCGCACCTCTACCTGCAGGCGCCGGGAGGCACGCGACGCGCCCTCACCCAGGGGCCGTTCGAGGTCGACCGGCCGCTGCTGGCGCGCGACGGCAGGAGCTTCTTCCTGTCGGCGAACCGCAACGCGCCCGGCAACTACGAGGCCTACCGCGTGCGCGTCGATTCGCCCGAGCTCGAAGCGCTGACGGCCAGCGGCGGCATGACCTACGCCCTGCCGTCACCGGACGAGAAGCAGCTCCTGCTGACCAGCTCGTGGGCGACCCGGCCGCCGGAGCTCTTCGTGCAGGCAGCGCGCGCCGGCGCCGCCCCGAAGGCGCTCACGACGACCACCTCGCCCGCCTTCTCCGCCGTCGCCTGGAGCGTGCCCGAAATCGTCCGCATTCCTTCGACACACTTCGCCGGCACGCTGCAGGCGCGGGTCTACACACCGGCCGGCCGGACGCCCGGCAGCCCGTCGCCCGCCGTCGTCTTCATCCACGGCGCGGGCTACCTGCAGAACGCCCATCAGGGCTGGTCCGACTACTACCGCGAGTTCATGTTCCACACCCTGCTCACGCGCGCGGGCTACGTCGTGCTCGACCTGGACTACCGCGCCTCGGCAGGCTACGGACGGGACTTCCGCACGGCGATCTACCGCCAGATGGGCGAGCCGGAGCTCGACGACCTCGCCGACGGCGTCGCCTGGCTGGTCGCCAACCGCGGCGTGGACGCGGGTCGGGTCGGCACCTACGGCGGCAGCTACGGCGGTTTCCTGACGATGATGGCGCTGTTCAAGCGGCCGGAGCTCTTCGCGGCGGGGGCGGCGCTCAGGCCGGTGACCGACTGGGCGCACTACAACCACGGCTATGCCTCGGCGATCCTCAACACCCCGGAGGTGGATCCCGAGGCTTACCGCCGGAGCTCGCCGATCGAGTTCGCCGCCGGTCTCGCGAAGCCGCTCCTCATCTGCCACGGGATGGTCGACGACAATGTCGCCTTCCAGGACACGGTGCGCCTAGTCCAGCGCCTGATCGAGCTCGGCAAGACCGATCTCTTCGAAACCGCGATCTATCCGTTCGAGCCTCACGGCTTCGAGGAGCCGACGAGTTGGGTGGACGAGTACAAGCGGATCTTCGAACTGTTCGAGACCCACCTCAAGTAGGGAGACCGCGCCGGCGAGAGCCCGGCGCTAGGGCGGCGGAGATTCCGGCGGCGCTCCCGCCGGCGGCGGCGCCCCTCCGAGATAGCCGAGCGCCTCGAGCTCCTTGCGCAGGTCGTCGTCGAGCCGGTCGCGGGTGCGCTGGTCGGGGGCGCGTGGATTCTTCCGCGCCCAGGTGCGCAGCTCGGCGCGCAGCCGCTCGACCTCGGCCGGTTCACGCGCCGCCAGATTCAGCTTCTCGCCCGGGTCGCTCGCGAGATCGTAGAGCTCGGGCGTCGCCGGCGATGCCGGATCGACGATCAGCTTGCGATCGCCGTCGACCACCGCCCAGCGGAACGGCTTCGGCGGCGCGAGCTCGAGGAAGACCGGCCGGCGCTCGGGCGGCGCTCCGCCCGCCGGCGCGGTTCGCCAGAGCGGCGCGAGCGAGCGGCCGGGAAGACCCGGCGGCACCGGCTGCCCGACGAGGTCGAGGATCGTCGGCAGAATGTCCAACGCGCTCACCGGCTGGGTGACTCGCACCCCGCCGGGCAGCCCGCGCGGCCACCACAACAGGAGCGGAATTCGCGTCAGCTCGTCGTAGAGGCTCTGCGAGTGACCCAATCCGCCGTGGTCGACCATCTCTTCACCGTGATCGGCAGTGAAGATGAACAGCACATTGCCGTCCGGCGCCAGCTCCTGCCAGAGATCGGAGAGCAGCTGGTCCGTGCGGCGGATCTCGGAGTCGTAGAAGGGGCGGATCGCCTCGGCGAGCGCAGCGTCCGGGCGCGGGAATCGCTGGCGGAGATCGCGCATCACCAGCTGCGCCGGCGACCGTGGCCCGTCGGCATCGGCCCCCGGCGCCTGCGCGGCGATCCAGGGGGCGTAGGGGAAATAGGGGTCGTGCGGGTCGAAGTAGTGCAGCCAGAGGAAGAGCGGCCGGCCGTGCCAGGTGCGTCGCCAGTCGGCGCCGTATTCGGCGGTGAGCAATTGGCGCGCCCTGTCGTTGACGACCGGCGCGTTGAGGAAGGTCGGCGGGTCGAAGTAGCGGTCGAAGCCCTGGCCGAAGCCGAGATCGAGAGCCAGATGGCGGTTCGACGCCACGCCGAGGGTGCGGTATCCGCTCTTGCCGACGAGCTCGGCGAGCGTCGACAGAGACTCCGGCAGCATCGGCTGCCGCACCGCCTTGGTGTCGACGATCTCGCCGGAGACCACGCCGTGGGTCATCGGCGGCACGCCGGTGAAGATCGAGGCCATCGTCGGCGGCGTCCACGAGCTCGTGGCGTAGGCACGATCGAAGACCACGCCTTCCCTCGCCAGGCGGTCGAGAAACGGCGTCGTCGGCAGGCGATAGCCGTCGAACGACACCCGGTCGGCGCGCAGCGCATCGACCGTGATCAGGACGATTGCCGCCGGACGCAGCGGCGCCGCAGACGACGGCTCTGGCGGCGCTCCCGCCGTCGCGACGGAGCGCAGCGCAGCCGCGAGGACCAGCCACAGGAGGCCGGCGCCGACGGCGGATTTGCTGGGCTGCGCCACGCTCATGGCTGGCGATTCTCTCCCAGACCCGGCGCCGCCGTCGCGGCGACGTCCCCACCCGGTCCGATTTCGAGCTCGCGCGCCGCCGCGCTGCCGACGTCGCTCGCCGGCGCTTCGCGCACCAGGGCCTCGAAGATCGTCCGCGCCTCGGCGGCGCGCCCGGCCATGGCCAGGAGCTTCGCCCGATTGAAGCGCGCGCGCCGATAGACCGGATCGATCTCCAGGGCGCGCTCCACGGCGGTCAGGGACCCGCCCCGGTCGCCCCGCGCGAGCCGCAGTGTGCCGATGTTGTTCCAGATCCGCGCGTCGATCGTGTCGCCGCGCAGCGTCGCCAGATAGAGCGCCTCGGCCTCATCGAAGCGGCGCTCGCCACGATAGCGACCGGCAAGCGACTCGACGGCGCGCAGGTCGCGCGGGCGCAGCGCGAGGTAGCGCGCATAAGCCGCAACCGCGGCCTGGCGGTCGCCTTCGGCGCGCTCGAGCTCGGCGATGTTGAGCCACGGGTCGGGGTAGCTCGGCAGACGAACGATGAGCTCCGAGACGATCGCCAGGGCCTCCGCCGCACTTCCCGTCGAGCGCAGCAGAAAGGCCAGATTGTTGAGCGCCAGCGCATTGCCCTTGCGCTCCAGACGAACCACCCGTTGCTGGATCGGCAGCGCTTCGGCATAGCGGCCGGCGAAGGTCAGCCACTGGGCGCGCACGGCAAGCACCCAGGGCGCCTGCGGCGAGAGGCGCTCGGCCTGGCGGATGGCGCGCTCCGCCTCCGCCGGCCGGCCGGCGCGCATCTCGGCCTGCGCCAGGTTGGTCCACAGCAGAGGCGCGCCGGGGGTGTGCGAGGTTTCGCGTTCGAAGAAGATCACCTCGTCGCGCCAGTCCCGGTTGCGCTCGACCGTCCGCCAGGCGTAGAGCGGTACAACGACCAGCAGCCCCGCCGCCGCGAGGCTCCGCCGGGTGGCGGCCCGCGGCAGCCGGGCGAGCGCCCTTTCACCCAGACTCGCCATGAGCAGCAGAAAGACGAACGACGGCAGATAGGCGAAGCGTTCTGCCATGAGCGCCCCCATGTCGGGCGGACCGGCGATGCGCACGAGATTGAGAATCGGCGCGAAGGAGGCCAGCAGCATCGCCGCGAGCAGCCCGACATCCGGATGACGACGCGCCAGGCGCCAGGAGAAGGCACCGAGGAGAGCCAGGGCGAGGAGGCTCCCGAGGAGCCGCGGATCGGCGAGCCGGGTCACGTAGGGGTTCTGGACGTAGGCCGAAAGCTCGCCCGGGAAAGCCATCCAGCCGAGGTAGCGCAATACCGTCGGTGGCGCGCTGAGCAGCGCGCGGACGACGGTGTGCTCGGCCGGAGCCTCCGGCGGCGGCACGCCGAGCGCCAGGAAGCGCACGATCGCGTACAGCACGATGACCCCCAGCCACGGCGCCGTCGCCCGGAAGACGCGCGCCAGGCGCCCACGCAGGCTTTCCCCCGACGCCCGCCCGAGCTCGATGCAGGCGATCCAGAGCGGCACGACGGCCGCCATCTCCTTGGCGAGCAGGGCGAGGGTGAAGCAGAGCAGCGAGCCGGTCAGGGCGAGCCGGCGCCCGGCGGCGCTCTCTGCCCGCGCCCGCGCCAGGAAGAGACCGAGACTCGCGCCGGCGAAGAGAAAGGACAGGACATCGGTCCGCCCGGCGATCCAGGCGACGCTCTCGGTGTGGATCGGATGGACGGCGAAGAGGAGACCCGCGGCCCAGGCGACCGGCCGGCTCGCTCCGAGACCGAGCGCCAGCAGGCAAACGAGCAACGACGACGACGCGTGCAGGAGCACGTTGGTCAGGTGAAAACCGTACGGATCGGGACCCCAAACGGCGTAGTCGACGGCGAGGCTCAGGCTCGCGAGCGGCCGGAAGTAGCCGTAGGAGAGGTCGGTCTCGGCGACGAAGACATAGTCGTGGGTGACGAGCTCGGCGAGCCGGTCGAACGACTGCACGCGCGGGTTGTCGACGATGAGGAAGCGGTCGTCCCAGACGAAGCCGCCGCCGAGGCTGTTCCAGTACACCAGGATCGCCGCGAGCGGCACCAGGGCGAAAAACAGCACCGCCGCCCGGCTCCGTGGCGCGGAGCGAGGCGGCGGCGATGCTTCACGACCCCGTCGGACGGAAGAATCCGGGCCGGCCGGGTCGCGCGGCGAACGGCGAGCGGTCAGTGCTGGCGGCGCAGGACGAGGAAGCCGGCGCCGGCGAGCAGCAGGGCGAGGCCGCCGAGACCGACTTCGGAGAGCGTCGGCACTTCGACCGGCGGCGGGCCGCTGCCGGCGGTGGCGGTGACCACGACGTTGTCGACCTGGGCGTACCAGTCCCAGTCGGCCTGGTTCGGATCGTAGTAGTGGAAGCGGAACATCACGTTCGCCTGCCCGACGACCGAGGCGATGTCGAGATTGACCGGCTCACCGGGAGTGGCGCGGAAAGTTCCGTGATCCTCGTTCCAGGTCAGCAGATTCGTCCACGGTCCGGCGGCGCCGTTGGTCGAGACGTCGACATCGAGGAAGTCGAGAGCCGCGAAGTTCTGGTAGTTGCTGTCGAAGGTGAGCGTCGCCGGCGCGATGTAGGAACTGAGGTCGATGACCGGAGTGCGCAGCTCGGTGTCGAACTCGGCGGTGCCGAACAGGTCGCTGCTCACGCAGGCGACGTCGCCCGTACCGTCGGTGAAGTTGCCGGTCTCGCCGCAGCCGGCGAGGTTGGTCCACTGCACTCCCGTGCCGGCGTTGTCGATCACCGCCCAGCCGGCGGGAATGCCGCTGTCGAAGCTCTCCGTCAGGAGGGCCGTGCCGAACGGCCCTTCGGGCCCCGGGCCGACCTGGAGATCGCGGCTGTAGTCCTTCGGCCGCGACGGCTCCTGGGCGCGATTTCCCGCCCGCAGCGCGCGTACCGCGGCCTTCTTCGCCTTGGCGGCCTTGCGAGCCTCGCGCTGCGGCGCCTGCGCCGCCCGCTTGGCGCCGTCGCCACGGTGGCGCTCGCCGGTCGCGCGCTTGGAATTGTGGGCTTTTCCGGGTGCGGCGACGCCGCTCTCGGCATAGGCCGAGATCGACATCAGGGCAGAAAGCGCGAATACGAGCATCGACCGCTTGCGCATCATGGTTCTCTCCGGATCTGTGAAGGAGTGCATACTACATGGAGGCGAAGCCGGCTGAAAAGCCCCCCCCCCCCGGGACCGGTGCGCGCCGCTCAGGCGAGATGCGGAAATTCGAAGCGCACGTCCACCCGGGTGCCGTCGGGGAGGTCGAACGCCTTGGTCATCTCGCGCGGGCCCTTCTCGAACAGCTGCTCGGCGTAGAGCGCCACCCGCTGGTTGAGTCGCGGCCAGCCGAGGTCACCGAAGGTGTGGCCGGCCGGCCAGATGAGCAGCACGCGCTCGCCCACCCGGGGAGTGACGACCGTCGCCCGGGCGATCCGCTCGCCGCGCGCGAGACTCTCGGCCTGCAAGGCCTCGACCCCGCGGTTCATTTCTTTCCCCGCCGCTTGCCCAGCTCGGCGACCAGGGCGCGGAAGTCGTCGGGCAGCGGCGCCGCGAAGGTCATTCGCAGGCCGGTGGCGGGATGGGTGAAGGTGAGCTCGGCCGCATGGAGGGCCTGGCGCGGCGTCTTCACCGGCGGCTCGCCGAAGGTTCGCTTGCGATAGACCCGCTCGCCGATGATCGGATGCCCCGCAGCCGCGAAGTGAATGCGGATCTGGTGCGTGCGCCCGGTCTCGAGCCGCACGCGGACCTGGGTCGCGACACCGAAGCGCTGCACCACCTCCCAGTGGGTGACGGCGGGCTTGCCGCGTTCGTCGGGGCGCGCCACCCAGCGCCGGCGGTGGGTGCCGTCGCCCACCAGGTCCTCGCGAAAGGTGCCGTTCTCGCCGACGAGGTTGCCCTCGACGAGCGCGTCGTAGGTGCGCCCCATGCTGTGGTCTTCGAGCTGCTTCTGCAGCGCCGCGAGGCCCCGCTTGCTGGTGGCGAAGGCGACCAGGCCGGAGCTGTCCTTGTCGAGCCGGTGGACGACCGAGACGAAGGTGCGGCCGCCGGCCTTGCGCGCCAGCGCCTGCGAGACGCGCGACAGCAGCGAGTCCTTTTCGCGCTCGGTCGTCGGCTGGGTGAGGAGCCCCGCCGGCTTCACCGCCACCACCACATCGGCGTCGGAGTGCAGGAGCTCCACCTTCGGCCCCTCGACCGGCCGCTCGAACTTGCGGTTGGGGTCCCAGACCAGGTCCGCCGTCGGCGCCACGTAGGCCCCCGGGTCGAAGAGCAACCTGCCGTCGACCGACACCTGCCCCCCTTCGATCACCCGCTTGGCGGGGGTGAACGACAGCTCCGGATAGACCTCCGTCAACCGCCGCGCGAACCGCGCCGGGTAGCGCTCCGTCGACTTCTCCATCATCCGGCACTCTCCATCTGCCGCGGACTGTCGCGCTGCATCTTCACCGGATCTCCTCGAACACCCCTTCGGCCTTGTTCTTGCGCACGTTGTGCCAGGGGAAGCAGCGGCCGTTCATGGCGACGTAGACGCCGGGCGGCAGGACCTGGGCGAAGGACAGGGCGCTGCCCAGGTTGAACAGGCCGTCGGAGCTGCCGAAGGCGAACGGCACCATGGCGCCGGTCAGGACGACGGTCTTGTCGGCGACCGCCAGGCCCTGGGCGAGGACCGCCGCGGTCTCGACCATGGTGTCGGTGCCGTGGGTGACCAGGAGGCGCCCTTCGGGCGAATTCCGGCAGGCCTCGAGCACTTGCGCGCGATGCTCGAAGTCCATCTCGAGACTGTCCATCATGCAGACCGTCTCGACCACGACATCGAGCTTCGAGCGCCCGAGGCGGAGCATCTCTGGCAGGTGCGTGTGGCGAAAATACAGCGCGCCGGTGAGCTCGTCGTATTCCTTGTCGAAAGTGCCGCCGGTGATCAGGATGCGCATCTTCATCGTCGGGCGCCCAGGGAGGTCACGCCGGCAATTCTACTCGCTCGCAGTAAGGGTCTCAGGCGAGGAGCAGGCTGCAGCAGGTGAGACCGGACTCGGCCTTGGCGAGCTCGGACTGGTCGACCGCGACGACATCGTAGCCGGCGGCGGCAATGCGCGCCGCGGTGCGCGGCGCGGAGGCGTTGACCAGGACGGTCCGGCCGATCGCCAGGACGTTCGCCGCCATCGGCTCCGCCGGATCGACCGCGATCGCTCGTCGCGCGCCGAAGCGGGCGCCGTCGACCCAGGCCGGGTTGAGGACGACCGTCTCGCTATCGATCGCCGTCACCGCGCTCTTCAGGTGCAGACAGCCGGAAACCGCGAGACCTTCGACGCTATAGCCGAAAGGCGAGAGGAAGAGCGCGAGCTGGGCGATGGCGTGGACGTTGCTGCGCGCCGTTAGCCCGAAGAAGATGCGCCGGCCGATGCGCAGCACGTCGCCACCGTCGAGCGTCCCGGGAGCGGCGATGAATGCCAGTGGCGAGCTGCCATCGGTGGCCACGATGTCGCCGTCACGCTGGATCAAGCCCGAAGCGGACGCGACGGCGAAGGGATTCGTCGGATGAATGCGCAGCTCGACTTGCACCCAGTCCACCACGGCATCAT
>JBGARM010000570.1:0-1201 GCA_044230215.1 Thermoanaerobaculia bacterium
GCCGCCGGCGGCCCGGCGCTTGATCCGGATCGTATTCGCCATCAGAAATTACCTCCATCAGTGATCGTGGCGCGCGGGACGTTGGTCCAGCTCGCGGCGCCGAGTTCCAGGTGATCGCCGGGCGCCGGGTTGGCGAGCGCGATCGCGTAGCCGCCGAGGACCGCGGCGCCGGCGGGGCCGGCGGCGCCCACGGGGCCGGGTGGGCCGGGTGGACCCTGGATCCCGGCGGCGAGGGTGATCGGAAGGGGGGCGGCCAGCACCAGGTCGACGCGCAGACGCGGCGAGATGCCGTAGGCGGTGGCGTTCCTCAGGAAGACCGGAGTAAAGGTGTCGTCGGCGAGGCGGGTGAGCTCCTCCTCGAGCTTCACCTTGGAGACCGCGTAGGGGGTGAGCGGTGCCAGCGTCGCCTGCTCGTCGAGGAGCCCGTCGCCCGACGCCCCGTAGTTGCTGCACGACGACGAGAAGAGGAAACGCCGGACGCCCGCCTGCCTGGCCAGCCGCGCGAGGCGCAGCGAGCCGTCGAGGTTGATGTCGTAGGTCAGGTTGGGATTGATGTCGCCCAGCGGATCGTTCGACAGCGCCGCGAGATGCATCACGGCGTCGAAGCCCTCGAGATCGCCGACCGTCACATCGCGCAGATCCATCTGCCGCGAGGGCCAGGTCTCGACCACCGGCGGGCCGAAGGTGCAGGTTTCGAACAGATCGCTGTCGAGCCCGACGGCGGCGATACCGCGCTCGGCGAGGAGCGGCATCAGGAGGGAGCCGATGTAGCCGTGGTGACCGGTGACGAGAACGCGCATGGCGGAGGTTTCCTTTCCGGAACTGCCGGACGGGATTCTATCCGCACGGGCTAAGATCCCCCTCCGAATGCGTCCCCCAGGTCGTTCGCTACCCGCCCTCCTCTGCTGCCTCGCGGCTCTCGCCGGCGACGGTTGCGGCGGACCCGTCGCGGCCCCGGCGCCGCCCCCGGCAGCGACCCTGCCGCCGCAGACCGGCTTCGAACCGGTCCCGACCCGCGGCTACATCCTGATCTCGATCGACGCCCTGCGCGCCGACCATCTCGGGCTCTACGGCTATTCGCAGCCGACTTCGCCGTTCCTCGACGAGCTGGCGGCCCGCGCGACCGTCTTCGATCACGCTTTCGCCCAGGTGCCGTCGACGCTGCCGTCGCACATGTCGATGTTCACCGGGCTCTATCCGG
>JBGARM010000571.1:0-1171 GCA_044230215.1 Thermoanaerobaculia bacterium
CGAGGTTCCGCGGGCGGCTGAGGTTGTTGAGGATCCAGATCGGCAGCGTCTCCGTGGCGCCCGCGGTGAACGTCGTGACGATCACCTCGTCGAAGCTCAGCGCGAACGCGAGCAGCGCGCCGGCGATGAGCGCCGAGCGCATCTGCGGGAGGGTGATGTCGAGGAACCCGCGCGAGGGCAGCGCGCCGAGGTCGGCGCCCGCCTCCTCGAGCGAGGCCGGCGTGCGGCGCAGCCGCGCGACGACGTTGTTGAAGACGAGGACGACGCAGAACGTCGCGTGGCCGACGATCACCGTCCACAGCGCCAGGTCGGTGTGCAGCACCTGGGTGAAGGTCGCGTTGAGCGCCATGCCGGTGACGATGCCGGGCAGCGCGATCGGCAGCAGGACCAGGAACGAGATCGACGTCTTCCCGAAGAAGTCGAAGCGCGCGACGGTGTACGCGGCGAGCGTGCCGAGGACGAGCGCGATCGCCGTCGCGCCGAGGCCGACCTGGATGCTCGTCCACAGCGCGTCGCGCACGCCGGGGTTGTCGAACGCCTGCTTGAACCACCGGGTCGAGAGGCCCTCGGGCGGCCACTTCTGCACGCGCGTGGCGTTGAACGCGTAGATCGCGATCACCGCGAGCGGCGCGTAGAGGAACGCGAGCGTGATCGCCGACCCGATCCGCAGCACCCAGCGTGTGGCTCCCGAGACCGGCATCGTCAGAGCGCCTCGAACGCGCCCAGCCGCCGGGCGATCAGGAGGTAGATGACCATGATGATGATCGGGACCGTCGCGAAGGCCGAGGCGAACGGCAGGTTGTTCGCGATGCCGACGTTCGCGTAGACGACGTTGCCGATGAACTGCGTGCTCGAGACGAGCTGCGGCGTGATGTAGTCGCCGAGCGTCAGCGAGAAGGTGAAGATCGAGCCGGCGACGATCGCCGGGAGCGCCATCGGCAGGACGACGCTGCGGAACGTGCGCCACGGGCGGCCGCCGAGGTCGCCGGACGCGTCGAGCAGCGAGTCCGGGATGCGCTCGAGGCCGGCGTAGAGCGGCAGGATCATGTACGGCAGCCACAGGTACGACATGACGATCCAGACGCGGATGTACCCGGACTCCGGCACGCTCAGCCCGAGCGGGTCGAGCAGCCAGTTGAGGATCCCGTCCTCGGCGAACATCGTCCGCCAC
>JBGARM010000572.1:0-1169 GCA_044230215.1 Thermoanaerobaculia bacterium
GGGGTCGGTGGCCAGCCTCACTAGACGCCGGCCCCATCTCCCCGAGTGCCGGAGTGACCCCACCACGGACGCCGGCCCGAGATCCCGAGATCCCGAGCGCGCGACCGGCGCCTAAAGGTGCGGCGCGTGCCCGGGCGCTGCGCCCTCTTCCTCCATCGGCGGGAAGAGCTTGACCAGCGCCCAGAGGATGAAGACCGGCAGGGCCATGACGATGAGCGCCGGCAGGAGCCCCTCGCGGGTGGCGAAACCCATCTTGTAGGTGGTGTAGCCGAGGAAGCTCTTCGAAAACAGCTGGCCGCCGATGACGACGTTCCAGCGCATGGCGAAGATGCCGACCATGGTCAGCGCGGCCGCCGCGACGTACATGCGCTGCCGGACTGCGATCGAGATCTTCCGCACCTGGGTGAGCCCCAGCAGAGTGAGCGGCACGAGTGTGCCGAGGAGGATCTGGAGGAGGACCTGTGAGCCCCAGAGGCGGGTCTTGACCATGAAGTCGAGCGACTGGAACGACTCGTCGGCGACGTAGATGCGATGAATGAGGTCGAGCATTTCGAGCGAGAAGTCGACGATGAAGGCGTAGTAGAGGTACTTCGCCATCGTGTCGAGGCAGGGGACGTCGATCGGGATCTTCTGCGACTTGCAGTAGAGGATGTAGATCAGCAGCACCGCCGCGATACCCGAGACGATGGCGGAGAAGAGAAAGACGATCGGCATGAGCGGCGTCGACCACCACGGATTGGCCTTGATCGAACCGAAGATGAAGCCGACATAGCCGTGGAGCAGGAAGGCCGACGGAATGCCGACGACGGTGATGAAGCGGCCGACGCGGTCGTCGATCTCGAGCGCGCGCGGCGAGAGGTTCGTCGAGCCGAGGGTCAGGGCGCGGTAGAAGAGGCGCAACAGTCCCTTCTCGGTCGCCGCCCGGTGGACGATGAGCGGCCGGAACTCGAGCCAGATCTCGATCACCAGCACGGCCAGCAGATACCAGAGGTAGACGAAGCCGAACATCGCCATCGCCGACGTCTTGTGCGGCGTGGTGAACATCTCGAACGACGACGTGCCGATGACCGTCGCCATCGTGGGGCTGCCCGGCGGCCTCGAGACGCGCCCCGACCAGCTCAAGGAGCTCGTGAAGGAGTCGAAGGTCGACTTCATCGAGACGCGCGGTC
>JBGARM010000573.1:0-257 GCA_044230215.1 Thermoanaerobaculia bacterium
CCTGTGCGCCTCGGCGAGCTACATCGCCGTACCGGCCGCCATCCGCGCCACCCTGCCACAAGCCAACCCGAGCCTCTTCCTGCCCATGTCTCTGGCGATGACCTTTCCCTTCAACATCGCGCTCGGCATCCCGCTGTACATGGCGGTGATCGATGCGCTCTGGAGCCTGCCATGATCCCCGTCAAGCGTCTCGAGATCGTCGTCGACTCGCGCCACAGCGGACGCATCACGGAGCTGCTGTCGCGCCACGGCCTGAT
>JBGARM010000573.1:267-1165 GCA_044230215.1 Thermoanaerobaculia bacterium
CCACGGGCGCGGGCGAGCGCGGGCGTCAGTTCGACGACGAGCTCTCCGGCATCTCGAGCAACCATCTGATTCTCACCACCTGTCCGCCGGAACGGCTCGATTCCCTGCTCGAGGAGCTGCGTGCTGTGCTCGTCGAGGCAGGTGGGATCTGCCTCGTCAGCGATGCGCACTGGCTGCGCCACTGACTTGTTTCGGCAGGTTCCGTCGCGTCTCCAGCGACTGACCCAGGCGTTCAGTCGGCGGAATAGAGAACCTCGAGCCTGCGGGAGCGGCGGGCGGCGAAGAAGAGCAGCACCGCAACGAGCGTCAGGAGACCCGGCACCGCCAGCAGGGCCGGGGTTGGCTCCGCCGGCAGCGCGAACGGTCCGTGGGGCACCGGCACCGGACAGAGGGACTGCAGATAGTGGATCACCGAGAGTTTCTTGAGCGCCGCCGGCAGCAGGAAGTTGATCCATTCCCAGCCGAGGATGAGCGCCGCCGGGATCATCGGATTCTTGACCAGCATGCCGAGGGCGAGGAAGACGGCGCCGTAGCCGGCGACAGCGAGCAGCGTCACCGCGAGGTAGGTGAGTGCCTGTCCGGCGCCGGGACCGCTCAGGAGATAGGCCCGGCCGCCCTCCGTCCCGCCGGCGAGGAAGCAGAGCGCGAGTTGCACCAGCACCGAGAGGCCGAAGAGCGCGCCGCCGGCGACCACCCCGGCCAGGTACTTGCCGACCACGAAGACGTCGCGCCGCAGCGGCGCCAGGAAGTAGAAGTGGAGGCTGCGCTCGAGCATCTCGCCGCCCCTGGACGTCGGTGATCCGGTCGTCGGCCAGGGCCTCGAGCCGCGCGTCGAGGGTGTGCGGCTCGACGGCCCGGGAGACGCGGGCCGGGTGGCCCAGGCGCACGATCTCCAGGC
>JBGARM010000574.1:0-1163 GCA_044230215.1 Thermoanaerobaculia bacterium
ATACTCGCCGCGCAATTCGAGAAGTGGTCGCTGCCGCTGGCCGTCATCATGGCGGTGCCGTTCGCGCTACTGGGCGCCTTGCTGGCCGTGCTGGTTCGCGGCATGCCCAACGACATCTATTTCCAGATCGGCCTGGTGGTGCTGGTCGGCCTGGCGGCGAAGAACGCGATCCTGATCGTCGAGTTCGCCTCGCAGAAACAGGCCGAAGGCATGTCGTCTTATGACGCGGCGCTGGAGGCCGCGCGGCTGCGCTTTCGGCCGATCGTCATGACTTCGCTCGCCTTCGTGCTCGGCGTGCTGCCGCTGGTCGTCTCGACCGGCGCCGGCGCCGCCAGCCGGCATTCGATCGGCACCGGCGTCTTCGGCGGCATGATCGCCGCCACCTTCATCGCGATCTTCTTCATTCCGGTTTTCTATGTGGTCATTACCCGGCTGGGTGGGCGCTGGCGCAAGTCCGGCGCCGAGGCTCTCCCGGCCGACCAGGAGGTCTCGTCGTGATCCGGCGTTCCCACGGTTCTTCCACGCTGCTCGCTCTCGCGGTCGTGCTGTCGGCTACCGCGGGCTGCTCGCTCGCCCCCTCTCCCGAACCGCCGACGCTCGCCGCCCCGGACAGCTGGCGTTCGCCTGCCGCCGGCTCTGGGGCGACGGTCGTCGCCGACCAGTGGTGGCAGGCGTTCGGCGATCCGCGCCTCGATGCCCTGGTCGCCGCCGGCCTCGAAGCGAACCACGACCTCGCCCTGGCGATCTCCCGCATCGAGGAGTCGCGCGCCCTGGCGCGGATCGCCGGCGCCGACCGCCTGCCGTCGTTGGCGCTCGAAGCGGGCGCGGCGCGCACCCATCTGTCGGAGAAGAGCGGCGCCGTGGCGCCGGGCGCCGACGCGGTGTTCGACTCCGGGAGGATCGCCGCGACAGCGTCGTTCGAGCTCGATCTGTTTGGCCGGGCGCGAAACCAGGCGGAGGCCGCACGCCAGGATCTACTCGCGGCGACCTCGACCCGCGATGCGGTGCGCCTCGCGGTGGTCTCCGACATCGTCTCGACCTATTTCGACCTGGCCGGCCTCGACCGCCAGACGTCGGTGACGCGAGAGTCGATCGAAACGCGCCAGCGGACCGAGCAACTCGTCCGCGACCGCTTCGAAGGCGGTCTCGTCTCGCGGCTCGAT
>JBGARM010000575.1:0-1157 GCA_044230215.1 Thermoanaerobaculia bacterium
CTCAGTCGCCACGGGCGCGACGGCGCCAAGGCGAGTGGTCTACTGCGGATTCTCGCCGATCATCCCCAGCAGCAGCCGATCCCCGCACGGCACGAGGTAGTAGTAGTTGATGAACTTCGCGCCCTTGCTGTTGGCGCCTTCGGCGCGAACGTAACCTTCGCCCGGGTGCATCTCGGTCTCTTCGGTTCCCTTCGGCGTCTCGGGCGAAAGGAAGTGCAGGGCGTGCTGCTCGAGGTCGGCGTCGATGCCGGCGAGGCCGCGGATGGCGGCGATCTGTTCGGCGGAGAAGCCCTGGGCGGCGAGCCAGCCCTTCAAGTCCCCGGCCAGCGCCGCGGCGCGGATTTTCGCCAGGACGGCGACGGCGGCCGCGGCGTCGGGCGTCGCCATGCCGGGCTTGGACAGGCCGCCGTCCATGCGCTCGATCTCGCTCACTTCGGCGACCGCGGGCTTGCGCACCGGCAGATCGAACTCGAAGCTGCCGTAGTACTGGTTCGTCACCTTGCCGGCGATGCGGTCCGCGGGGACGTCGCGGCGGGTGAACTTCCACTCGTGGCTGCCGATGTCCTCCGAGCGGCTGGTGCCGTCGTACTGCGTACCGGCCCCGTAGTAGCGCGACCTGCCCTTGGCATCGAGGTCGACTGCGTTCCAGCGCGCATTGCGCAGCACGCTGAGAGCTCGCGCCTCGGCCATCGGGCAGGTCGTGCCGAGGATCGGCGAGGCGATCGCCTTGTCGGTGACGTAGACGGCGGTTTCACCGGCCCGGGTCGGCCCCCAGGCGATCCCGTCGACGAGATCGAAGTCGCCGGTATTGCTCTCCTTGTAGTGCCCCGAAACCGGCGCGGGGTAGCTGTACGGCTCCGGCTTCGCTTCCGCCGCGGGCACGGCCGCCGAGCTTTGCGCGCCAGGCGCCACCGGTCCGGCCTCGCCCTTGCCGCAGGCGACCGCTCCCAACAGACTCAACGTGAACAGAAAACGGCCTGCGTAGCGCATCTGGCTCATGGTCGATCTCCTCACCAGAGCCTAACGTCGTCGCGGCCGGTTCGGGGACACGGTCGGAGACTCGTGGTCGCTGGGGGACTTGCTCGGGGTCCTGTCCGGTCCGCTTCCCATGGGTCCTCGCGCTGAGAAAGCGCGCTCCGGGCCCATGGGAGCCCTCG
>JBGARM010000576.1:0-1139 GCA_044230215.1 Thermoanaerobaculia bacterium
GACCATCGCTTCCACCCGCCGCTCGACATCGTCGACGGCGCCGCGCGCATCGTCGACCCGATCATCGCCGGCGCGAATACCGGCGAGCACGTCTGGGGGAAGTTCCTGAAGGACTACAAGCCCACCGACTGGTAGGAGCACGGCGCCGGATTCGGGAGTAGACTGTATCCTCATCCCCGCAATCCAGGAGAGCCGTTCATGCGAAGACCGTCCCGGTCCGTGGCACTCGTCCGTCCGCTCTGCCTTGCCGCGCTGGCGGTTCTCGTCCCAGCGATCGCCGCCGCCACGAGCTACAACATTGCGACCTTCGCCGACGACGCCGTCGTCAACGCCAACTGCACCCTGCGGGAGGCGATCCGGGCGGCGAGCACGAATGCGCCTGTCGACGCCTGTCCCGGGGGCGGTGCGGTCGACACCATCACGCTGCCGACCGGGACGTATCCCTTCTCGGGCGAGGAGGTGCTCACCGGCGGCGGCGGCCTGACGATCCAGAGCGCGACGCTCAATCCGTTCAACGTCTCGATCGATCTCGGCAACGCCGGGCGCTTCCTCTCGCTGATGGGCTCCGGTCCGTATGTGCTCGGCGGCCTCGAAATCAAGAACGGTCTCGCTCCGGTCGCGGAAGGGTACGGCGGCGCCGTCGTCGCAAGCAACATCTCGCTGCAGATCTTCAACTTCCGCTTCCTGTCGAACCACGCCGCCGGCTCTGCCGGCGCGCTGTTCTACTTCGGCGCCCTCCCGGGACAGAACCTGGTCGTCCACAACGGCGCGTTCCTGTCGAACAGCGTGACCGGCGTCGCTGCGAACGCAGGCAGCGGAGGGGCAGCGTCCGTCGGGTTCGATGGTGGCGCCGACGCCGATCTCCGCGACGTCACCTTCATCGGCAACTCGGCCACGGACATCTCCGGATTCGGGAGCGCGGGCGGGGCACTGCGCCTCGAAGGCGCCGGAAGTGGGAGCGTGGGAGCCTGCGTGCGGTGCCGCTTCCAGAACAACTCCGCATCGTCCACTTCGATGGCCTCGGGCTTCGACGTGCTCGGCGGGGCGGTCTACGCTGCCGCTTTCGATGGCGCGCGACTCGACCTGACGGACGGATGGTTCACGGGCAACTCGGCGACCGCCTCCGCCACGGGAGCCAA
>JBGARM010000577.1:0-517 GCA_044230215.1 Thermoanaerobaculia bacterium
GTTCCCGCTGCGTCTGGCCGGCCTGCGCTTCGCCCCCGAGGGGCGGGCGGTGCTGGACGGCATCGACCTCGAGCTTTCCGGCGAAGGCATCAGCATCATCCTCGGCCCCAACGGCGCCGGCAAGACCCTGCTGCTACGCCTGCTCGCCGGACTGCTGCCGGCGCATGGCGGGTCGATCCTGTGGGGCAACTCGGCGCAGCCCGATGGCCGCCTGGCGATGGTTTTCCAGCAGCCGATGCTGCTGCGCCTGTCGGTGCTGACCAATGTCGAGTTCGCGCTGCGCCCGCAGACGCTGAGCGCGGGCGAACGCAAGGCGCGGACGTTGGCGGTGCTCGAGCGCGTCGGCCTCGCCCACCGCGCCCGCGACAGCGCCCGCCTGCTCTCCGGCGGCGAACGCCAGCGCCTGGCGCTCGCCCGCGCCTGGGCGATGCGCCCGCGTCTGCTGCTGCTCGACGAGCCGACGGCCAGCCTTGACCCGACCGCGACCGATGCCGTCGAGCGGATCATCCGCGAAATC
>JBGARM010000577.1:527-1067 GCA_044230215.1 Thermoanaerobaculia bacterium
GACGGCCACCGAGGCGGACCAGCCCATCGTCCGCCACAACCCGACCGCGGGCGCCACGGTGCTGATGACGACGCATAATCTCGGGCAGGCGACGCGCCTGGCCGACGACATCATCTTTCTGGCGGATGGCCGCGTGCAGGAGCACGAGACGGCGTCCCGCTTCTTCGCCCGCCCGCACTCGCCGGCGGCCCGGGCCTACCTGCAAGGAGAACTGCCATGGCGCATTGCCTTCGATCGTTGATGCTTGTCCTGGGCCTGCTGGCCGGCGTCGCCCCCGCCGACGTGCCGGCGCTCCTCGAGGGGCTGCGGCCGCTGGCCAAGGTCCGCTGCCGCGGGCTCATGTGCATCCCCCCGGCGGGCGAGGACAACCGCCTCCGCTTTCGCGCCCTCGCGGAGCTCGCGCGCGAGCATGCCCTCCCCGAGCTCTCGATGGGCATGAGCGAGGACTACGAGGTGGCGATCGAGGAGGGGGCGACGATCGTGCGGGTGGGGACGGCGATCTTCGGCCGCCGCGAAGCTTAGGGCCCGCGCAACAATAAG
>JBGARM010000578.1:0-1051 GCA_044230215.1 Thermoanaerobaculia bacterium
GGGCCTGGACGTCTTCGACTGTCGCGGCGAGCCGCTGTACGGCTTCCGCTATCCCTGGCGCGGATACGAGCGCTTCGAGGACGTGCCGGCCATCGTCGCCCAGGCCCTGCTCTTCATCGAGAACCGCGAGCTGCTCGACGAATCGCGGCCGACGCTCAATCCTGCGGTGGACTGGGTGCGCTTCGCGCGCGCGGCGCTCGGCCTCGCGGCCGCCGAGATCGGCGTGGGAAGCCGGCAGGCCGCGCGCGCGGGGCTCGCGCGGGCGCTCGGCTCGATCCTGGCGCTCGGGGACGAGGGCGCGCTCGCGGAGCTCGCGACCCTGCTCCGCGAGCGCGCCGCCGCGGGCGCGGCGGTGATCGTCGCGACGCACGACACCGAGCTGGCGGCGACGGTCGCGGGCCGCGTGGTGCTGCTCGGGAGCGGCGAGGTGGCGGCCGACGGCACCGTGGTGCGCTACGGCGCGGGACCTGCGCTCGTCGTCTCCTTCGTGCTGCTCGGCGCCGTCTGCGCCCTGGCCGGCCTGTGCTACGCCGAGCTGACCGCGCTCATCCCCATCTCCGGCAGCGCCTACACCTACGCCTACGCCACCCTCGGCGAGCTCGTCGCCTGGATCATCGGCTGGGACCTGATCCTCGAGTACGCGGTCGGCAACGTGGCCGTCGCCATCGCCTGGTCCGGCTACTTCAGCTCGCTGCTGCGCTTCTTCGGCATCGACTTCCCGTTCTGGCTCGCGCACAGCTACCGGGACGTGCTGCTCTCGTACCCGGAGCGCGTCGCCGAGCTGCCGCTCGTCTTCGGGCACCACGTGGCGATCAACCTGCCCGGCATCGTGGTGGTGGCCCTGATCACGTGGGTCCTCGTGATCGGCATGCGCGAGAGCGCCTGGCTCAACAACGCCATGGTGGTGCTCAAGCTGGCCGTGCTCGCGCTGTTCGTGGGCGTCGGCGCCCTCTACCTCGACCCCCGCAACTGGACGCCCTTCGCGCCCAACGGCTGGCGCGGTATCCACCAGGGCGCCGCGATCGTCTTCTTCGCCTACATCGGCTTCGAC
>JBGARM010000579.1:0-435 GCA_044230215.1 Thermoanaerobaculia bacterium
AGGTGGAAAGCAACTCTTTCGCACCGAAACTGACTCGATGGGAGCGGTCCGGGTACCGGCTGATGCGTACTTTGGTGCAACCACACAGCGCGCCATCGACAACTTCCGCATCAGTGGGCAGCCCATGCCGCAGTCTTTCATTCGCGCTGTTGCTGCAATCAAGGCAGCTGCCGCCGAAGCCAATTCTCAGCTGGAGCTTCTGGACAGGCGCATTGCCTTCACCATTGCCCAGGCTGCAGACGAAATTATCGCCGGCAAACACACCGGTGAGTTTCCAATCGACGTCTATCAGACCGGGTCGGGCACCTCGACCAACATGAACGTCAACGAAGTGATTGCTGCGCGCGCCCGTGAAATTCTCAAAGCCGACCTCAGCGATCGCGACCTCGTGCACCCGAATGACCACGTCAATCGCTGCCAGTCGTCCAACGACGT
>JBGARM010000579.1:445-1045 GCA_044230215.1 Thermoanaerobaculia bacterium
CTTCTGGAGCGCGCCCTCAAGCTCAAGTCCAAAGAGTTCGCCAGGGTCGTCAAAACCGGGCGCACACATCTGCAGGACGCGACGCCTATCACTCTCGGTCAGGAATTCTCCGGCTATGCTGCTCAGGTGGCCAATGCCATCAAGCACATCAAGTACGCGCGCACGCGCCTTTGCTTCGTGGCGCTCGGCGGCACGGCGGTCGGAACAGGCATCAACGCCCATCCCCGCTTCGCCGGTCTTGCTCTGGCAAGGCTGTCTGAGCGGCTTGGCGTGCGCTTCCGTGAAGCGACCAACCACTTCCAGGCGCAAAGCACGCTGGATGAGGTGGTCGTTGCCTCGGGCGCTCTCAAGACGGCAGCGGTCAGCCTGATGAAAATCGCCAACGACGTCAGGCATCTGGGCAGTGGTCCGCGCGCCGGTCTGGGCGAGTTGAACCTGCCGGAAGTGCAGCCGGGCAGCTCGATCATGCCGGGCAAGGTCAATCCCGTCATCGCCGAATCGCTCTGCATGGTTGCAGCTCGCGTAATCGGCAACGACGCGACCATCGCCGTAGCTGGTCAGTCCGGACTTTTCGAGCTAAACGTGATGCAGCCTGTGGCT
>JBGARM010000057.1:0-11742 GCA_044230215.1 Thermoanaerobaculia bacterium
ATCGCCACCCGCTACGACCTCAAGCGGGTGCAGGCGAAGCTCGCGCTCGAGGGCGAGGAGCTCGTCCTCGAGTCGGCCGACGAGTTCACCCTCGGCCAGGCCCTCGAGGTGGTCCACTCGAAGCTGGTCAAGCGCGGCGTGCACCTGAAGTCGCTGCGGCCGGGCAAGATCGAGCCGGCGAGCGGCGGTCGGGTCCGCCAGCGCATCGCCTTCCAGCAGGGCATCCCCACTGACACCTGCAAGAAGATGGTCGCCGAGATCAAGCGGCTCAAGCTCAAGGTCCAGGCCGCCATCCAGGGCGACTCGATCCGCGTCTCCGGCAAGAGCAAGGACGACCTGCAGGCGGCGATCGCCGCGCTGCGCGCCATGGGCCTGCCGGTGCAGGCGCGCACCGGCGCAGGCTACCGCCTGCCCTGGGCCGTTGAGTTGCTGGATGCGCAGGCGATCACCGCCGCGCTCGCACCGCCCGCCGCGCCGGTGCACGTGCACTGGCAACTGGACTCGACGCAGGACGAGCTGGCGCGCATCGCCGCCAGCGCCCCCGACCTCACGGCCGTGCTGGCCGAAAGCCAGAGCGCGGGGCGCGGGCGGCGTGATCCCCGGCAACGCCACCCTGGTCTTCGACGTCGAGCTCCTGGGCGTCCGCTAGCGGGCTGATGACGCGAGTGGCCCGGAAGGCCCAGGTGGAGCCGCTCGCCAGGGTGGCTCCAGACGTCGCGCGGGAATGCCCGGGGGCCCCCGGGCGGTTGAGGAAGAGCAGGTGAGCATCTCCATCTTCGGTCGCGGCGGCAAGCGGCGCCTCGCCGGCAAGCATCCAGGCCCGCATCCGGGAATCCCGGCGCGGGCGCGCGCACCGCGCGCGGCCGGCGACGCCACCCTGCGCCTGATGTCGCTCAACATCGCCCATGCGCGGCGCAAGGCGCAGCATCAGAGCCTGCTCAAGGACTCCACCATCCGGCACAACCTCGAGCTCATCGCCGGGGTGCTGGAGCGCGAGCATCCGCACATCGTCGCGCTGCAGGAGGCCGACGGCCCGTCGTTCTGGAGCGTTTTTTTTTGAGCGGCGGTTTCGACCATGTCGCCGCGCTCGCGGGCCTCGCGGGCTTCCCGCACGCCTTTCGCGGCGAGCACAATCGCGAGGTCCTCTCCCGCCTCGATCTCTCCTACGGCACCGCGCTCCTCTCGCAGCTGCCGCTCGAAGCGACCCACTCCCAGGCTTTTCTGCAGAACTGGCGCGACACCAAGGGGTTCGTCGCCGCCACCGTCGCCCCCGAAGCGCTCGCCGGCGAACCGGTCGACGTGGTCTCGATCCACCTCGACTTCCTCGCCGAGCGCGTGCGGCGCCGCCAGGTGGAACAGCTGATCGAGCGTTTCCGCGGGCACGACGGACACCTGGTGGTGATGGGCGACTTCAACTGCGCCTGGAGTGAGCGGCGCCGCAGCCTCGATCTGCTGTTGCACGAGCTCAATCTGCGCCCCTGCCGCGAATCGGCGGCCGCCACCTACCCCGCCTGGCGACCGCTGGTGCGCCTGGACTGGATTCTGGTCTCCGAAGGGCTCGAGTTCGCCGCCTACCAGACCCTCGACGACCGGGTTTCGGATCACCTGGGGGTCCTGGCGGAGGTGCGGCGCCGCAAGGCGCTCCTCCACCCGCGCGAGCGGGTAGCGCTTCAGACCAGGCGTTTGCCCAGCGTGTCGCTGGCGTAGAGCACCAGCGCACAGCCGACCGGAAAGAGGAGCTCGTTGACGCTCCGCGCGACGATCGTCGCGGCGGAGAGTTGGGGCATCGCCTGGAAGGTCAGCGCGAGCAGCGGCACGCCAAACAGCAGGCCGCAGGCGAACCCGGCGCCGGCGTGCGCCGCCACACCGCCCCAGGCCTGTTTGGCGATCCAGCCCAGCACCAGGCCGAGCGCGGCGTACTGCAAACCCTTGATCCCCGCCACCAGGAGCGGCGACGGGCCGGGGGCCGCTGCCGCCACCAGGCCGAGCGCCTGGGAGGCTCCCTTGTGCAGCCCGCGGGCGATCGCGAAACCGGCCGGAGCGGCGAGCAGTCCCGCCATCCCCATCATCACGCCGGTCGATTTCGACGCCGTCCGCGCCACCGCCAGCGCCACGCAGACGATGAACGACCACGAGACCTTCTGCACCAGATCGGCAGTGAACGGCTTCGCCGCCAGCGCGCCGCCCGACAGGGCGAACGACAGCAGGATCAACCCTTCGATGGCGAAGCCGAGGGCCACCGCCAGCCAGACCCCCTTGAGGATGGTCTGCTGCGGCGGCACGATCGGGTTGCCGGTCGCGGCGGGAATCGACGGGCGCGGCGGCGCAGGGGTTGGAAGAGGATCGGCGGTCATCGCGTGGCGGCGAACCTTATCGCATTCGCCGGGGCCTCCGGCAGGGGTCGGGCAGGCTCCGGCGGGGGTCCGCTCAGTGGATCTTGCGCCCGCCGCCGGGGTCGGCGGCCTCGGGAATCGGCCCGAACGCCTCCTCGTAACGCGCCAGATTCTGCGCCAGCGCCTGAACGATGCGCTTGAGATGCCCCGGGCTGGTGACGATGCGCGCCGTGACCATGCCCTGCGGCGGCACCAGATTGACGAAATCGAGGATGAACTCTTCGCGCGTGTGGGTGATCCGCAGCAGGTTCGAGTAGCGACCCTTGAGCTCCTCGTCGCCGATCTTGATGTTCAGGCTCTGCGCTCCGGCATCGACTTCACTCATGACGACTCCTTTGAAAACTCGACCGTGCCCGACCCGCCGGCGAAGTGCCAGCGATGCTCCGGCAGGTAGACCCCGGCGCCGCCCGCGACGCTGGTCACCGAAAAGGCGAGGAGCTTCCGGCGATAGTCGTACGGCGCCCCGTCCTGGGCGTGGACGGCGACATCCACCAGATATTCCCCCGGCGCCAGCCGCAGGCTCGGACATTCGAGCAGCACCTTCGCGCGCCCGGTGAAGCGCTCGCTCGTGAAGCCGTCGATATCGGTGTTGGTGCCCCAGACTTCGACGCCGCGCGGCGAAAACAGGCCGACGCCGAAGACGAAGTCGGCGAGCGGCTGCTCCGCCCTGGCCTCGAGCTCGAAGGTCACCGCCTCGCCGCTCTCGAAGTGGTAACGCTCGGCGCCCGCGGCATCGAGCAGGCGGACACCGACGATCTCGGCGGCGCCGGAGCCCCAACGCAGCACCTCCCCGGACTCCGCCTCCGCGACGACCGCGGCGCGCGCGCCGTCCTCGTCGCGCTCGCGCTCCTCCTTCGCTTCGCGGTGCGCCCGGCTCTCGTCCTCGGCGACGTCCTGACGGTAGCCGTCGACCACCCGGCGCGGATCGCCGAGCAGACGCACCCGGCCGTCGTCCAGCCAGAGAACGCGCGAGCACAGCTCCTCGACGAGGCCGAGCGCGTGGCTGACGAAGATCACCGTCCGGCCGGTCGCAAGGAGCTCCTCGATGCGGCGCAGGCACCGGTGCGCGAACGCCTCGTCGCCCACCGCCAGCACCTCGTCGACGAGCAGAATCTCCGGATCGGTGTGGATCGCCACTGCGAAGCCCAGCCGCACGTACATGCCGGAGGAGTAGTTCTTGACCGGCTCTTCGAGAAAATCCTCGAGCCCCGAGAACTCGACGATGCGCTCGTAGCGGGCGGCGATCTCGCGCTTCGAGAGGCCGAGCACGGCGCCGTTGATGAAGATGTTCTCGCGCCCCGAGATCTCCGGATGGAAGCCGGCGCCAAGCTCGATCAACGCGGCGACGCGGCCCGAGGTCTCGAGGGTGCCGGTCGTCGGCTTGAGAATGCCGGCGATCATCTTGAGCAGCGTCGACTTGCCCGAGCCGTTGCCGCCGACGATGCCGAAGGCCTCGCCGCGGGCGATCTCGAACGAGACGTCGGCGACCGCGGCGATGGTCTCGTCTCCGGCCAGGGCCTCGGCGCCGCGGCGCCCCAGGAGCGCGCTCTTCAGGGTCCGCAGCTGAAAGCCGCGCGCCGTTCGGCGGTAGCGCTTGCCGACGTGCGCCGCGCGCACCGCCCAGCTCACAGCGCCTCCACCAGAGTCTCGCGCAGACGGCTGAAGATCCAGCAGCCGACGAGCCAGGCGACGATGGCGACGGCGGCCATCTCGAGCCACAGCGCGAGCGGCGGGAAACGCCCGGCAAAGAGCGCCTCCTGGTAGGCGAGGGTGAAGGGCGTCGCCGGATTGAGCCGCACCAGGCGGCGGAGGGCCGGGATGCCGATGGCCGAGAGCGGGAAGAGCACCGGCGTGAGGAAGAAGATGAGCGTCAGGGCGCTGGTCAGCAGGTCCTTGACGTCCTTGAAGTGGGCATGGAGGGCGGCGAGCGCGAGCGCCAGGCCGGCGATGAGCGGCAGCTCGAGGACGACGATCAGCGGCAGCGCCACGACTCCCCAGCCGCCGACGGCGAAACCCTGATAGCGCGCCAGGGCGACGCCGGCGGCGAGGACCGGCATGGCGAGCAGCAGGTGCACGAGGTTCGCGAGCACCGGCACGATCGGCAGGAGCTCGGCCGGGAAGACGGCTCGGCGGATGAGACCGGCCGAGGCGACGAGCGAAGTGGTGCCCTCGACGAGAGCGGTCGACAGCCAGATCCACGGAAAGAGGCCGCAGACCAGGAAGAGGGCGTAGGGATCGGCGCCGGCGCTGCGCGGCTGGAAGACGACGCTGAAGACGAAGGTGTAGACCGCGAGCAGCATCAGCGGCTGGACGAGCGACCAGAAGAAGCCGAGGATCGAGCCGCGGTAGCGCGCCTTGAGCTCCCGCAGGGTGAGCGCGGCGAGCAGTCCGCGATGGCGGAGAACCCGGCTGGCGATGTCGATCGAGGAGGTCAAGTAGACTGTTTCCGTGTCCGTGACCCGCAAGCTTACCGTGCGCTGCCCCGAGTGCGGGGTCGAAATGGTGGTGGACGCCGCCACCGGGACGATCCTCGCCCACAAGAAACCCAAGGAGCCGCTCGCCGGCGGCCACGACTTCGACAAGCTCCTGGCCGGTCTCGACGCCGGCAAGGCCCGCGCCGAGGAGCTCTTCGAGCGCGAGAAGGCGGCTTTCGGCGACCGTGAGCGGCTGCTCGGCGAGAAGTTCGACGAGGCCCTGAAACGGGCCCATGAAGACCCCGACACCGGCCCGCCGAAGCGCCCGTTCGACCTGGATTAGAGCGGGAAGCTCAGGTTGTAGGCGAAGCGGCCGCGCTGGACGACGAGCAGGAGCCCCCCGCGGTCGAAGCCGCGCAGCACCTCGCGGCCGAGCGCCTCGGCGTCGCTCACCTCGTTGCCGTTCGCCCCCAGCACGACGTCCCCCGGCTCGAGGCCGCGCTCGTCCGCCGCCGAGCCGCGCGCCACGCTGGCGACCACCAGCCGGCCGCGCTGCACCTCGACGCGAAGCCCCACCGAGCTCTCGAGGAGACGCAGGCCCATGCCCTGCGGCGGGCGGATCGCCGCCACGGCGAATTTCACCGTCTCCTTGCCGCGGCGGAGCTCGAGCAGGAGCGGCGTGCCGGGGGGCACGGAGTAGTACGCGGTCGACAGATCCTCGCGCGCGGCGACCGGGCGGCCGTCCACGGCGGTGACGATGTCGCCGGACAGCACACCGGCGCGGGCCGCCGGCGAACCGTCGTCGGCCCGCTCGACCCCCACGCCCAGCGCGACCGCATACCCCTCCCGCGCGGCGAGCTCGGGGTCGATCGTCATCAGGCGCATGCCGAGCCAGAGCGGCTGCAGCTCGCCGAAGCGCAGCAGGTCGTCGACCACCCGCTGGGCGCGGTCGGCGGGGATGGCGAAGCCGATGCCCGAGGCGCCCTGGATGATCGCCGTGTTGATGCCGATCACCTGGCCGTCGAGGTTGACCAGCGGGCCGCCCGAGTTGCCCGGGTTGATCGAGGCGTCGGTCTGCAAGAAGTCGGTGAACATGGCCCGCCGGCCACCCCCTCCGACCGCGCGGCCGCGCGCCGAGAGCACGCCGGTGGTCACGGTATTGGAGAGTCCGAACGGATTGCCCATCGCCACCACGGTCTCGCCCATTAGGAGGTTGGCGCTCTTGCCGAGCGGCGTCGCCGGCAGCCCCTTGACCGCCACCTTGAGCACCGCGAGGTCGGCGTCGCGGTCGGAGCCCAGGACGGTCGCCTCGAGCTCGCGGCCGTCGAGGGTCGTCACCAGGATCTTCGACGCCCCCTCGATGACGTGCTCGTTGGTGACCACGAGCCCTGACGGGTCGATGATCAGCCCCGAGCCCAGCGACTGGCTCTTCCGCTGCCGGCTGCCGCCGAAGAAATTGCCGAAGAACGGGTCGACCTCGCGCACGATCGACTCGGCCGAGATGTTGACCACCGAGGGCGAGACCCGTTCGACCACGGCGACGACCGGCGTGCGTCGGGGAGAGGCCGTCTGGGCGGAGGAGGCCGCCGGCAGGCCAGCGGCGAGAAGGAGCAGCAGGGGCAGGGAACGAAGGTGTCTTTTTCGCATGGCGGAGACCTTTCTAGCACGGGCGATGCCCGGCCGATTCGACGCTCCTCCCCTCCTGGGAGCGTGCCGGCCCCCTGACCAAGGTGAGGCGGCGCGCCTCACCGGCGGTCCTTCTTCCGCCGCCACGGCGCCGCCAGACTTCCGCCAACCTGAAGAGGAGATCGCTCATGACCTCGATCCAGAATCGCACCGCAACTCCGGAAGCGCCCCGCGAATCCCGCGACCGCCTGACCGACCCCGTGCGCGCCGAGCTCCTCCTCGTGCGCGCCCAGGAGCGCCGCGCCAGCGGTGAGCTCGCCGAGGCGCAGCTGCTCGCCAAGGAGGCCCTCGAGCAGGGCGTCCGCGCCCACGGCGAACGCCACGCCGCCCTGGTGCCGTTCCTGCTGGTTTACGCCGGCCTGCTCAACCAGTGCCTCGGCTGGGCCGCCGGCAAACCGTTCTACGACCGCGCCCAGCGCCTGCGCGCGCTGGTCGCCGCGCCGCGCTAGCAGCGCAGTTTCCAGCAGAAAATCGGGAAGTTTCTCATACTCACCAGGGAGCACTTCCGCGCGTGCTTGGCGCCTCGGGGCGCCGTGCTACGTTCGCGCCCGGTCGCAGAAACACGGGGCACAGAGCGCGGTCCACCCGATCGGCGACCTCAACCGCTTCCCGCGCTACTGGGGGTGTCGTGAAAGTCCAATCCGCCGCAGTCCTTGCCTTCGCGTGGTTCATCCCCCTTTCCGCTTCCGCTGACGAAACACCGAGCATCGGCCGCGGCATCGCTGCCGACAAGCTCTATCAGGTCGGTGAGATCGACTCCGTCGACCTGCAATCCGGCGCGCTCTCGGTCGCGATTCCCCTGGGGATCACCTACCCGGTTTCGCAACACCTGTCCTACAGCTTCACGCTGACGCATTCCTCCCGGGCCTGGGACTACGAGCCCGCGAAATCCGACTACTGGGCCTATCCCAATCGGCTCTCGAACAGCGGCATCGGCTGGTCGCTCCACTTCGGCCGTTTGCTGCACCCGGACGACATCGCCAATCCCGGCACCCAGTGGAAGTACGTCTCGCCCGACGGCGGAGAGCACGACTTTCACCCGACCCTGCATGCGAGCGAGCTCAACACTGCCGACGGCGACACCGCGGCGAACCTCGTCGAGTACACCCGCGATTCGACCTACCTGCGGCTGAAGCACAGCGCCGACGGGGCGACGCAGGAGGTCGAGTTTCCGGACGGAACGATCCGCAAGTTCCTCCGGGTCGGCGCGACGACCGAGTACCGGCTGGACGAGATCCGCGATCGCTATCCCGCACCGCCGGCGGCGCCTGCGAACTGGGTTCGCTTCGCCTATCCGGATGCGCTCACCTGGACGATCACCGACAGCCAGGGTCGGTCCCACACGGTCAAGTTCGTCCAACTTCAATACGACGCGGCCCTGAAGCCGATGATCGACTACGTCGATCTCGAGGCCTTCGACGGCACCAGGGGCCGCTGGGACTTCACCTACGCGGGGGCGGGCGGCGGCGTGTCGACGATCCGGCGCGACTGCCACCAGAACAGTGGCGGCACGCTGAGCGCCCCGGTGCTGGCCTCGGTCGCTCCGCCCCTGGGGTCGCCGTGGACGATGCTGCACTACGACGACGCCCTGCCGTCCTGCCGCCAGTCCGTCCTCAAAGAGATCACCTACCCGAGCGGAGGGAAGATCCTCTACGACTACACGACCTTCAGCCTGCCGGTGAACGACCCGTGCAACGATCCCTACGGGCTGGAGGGACAGCTCGCCGTGCTGCGTGTCCTGACCCGGACGTTTCGGGACCCGGTGGTGACCAATCCCGCCATCGCGGACGCCGTCTGGAGCTACGGCTACGCCCTCAATACGCCGCCGATGCAGGACCTCTGTCCGACGCCGGGCCTGGAGGCGGCGCCGCCGGAGGAATTGACCGTCACTGTCACGACGCCGCTGCTCGACAAGACCCAGTACTTCTTCTCGGTCTGGACGGACTTCGAGGCGTCCTTGAGCGGCTTCGTCCACGGCGAGTATGGCCTGCCCTTCACTCGTTTCGACCCCGTGGCCGGCCGGTTCCTGTCGTCGATCGACCTCGAGTGCAACGGCACGGGCGGCAGCTGTCTCGAGAAGCGCTATCACTACGTGCTCTACGATCAGGACGCCGGCGTGCGCGCCAATCGCCGCCCGATCGTCCAGCGCACCATCTACGACGATGACGGTGGGACCTGGGGAGAGACGGCCTTCGCCAATTTCGACGGGGTCGGAAACTTCCGCCAGACGACGACGAGCGGCACGTTCGCGACCGGCAACGCGCAGACGACCACGACGAACTTCAATCCGACCCGCGGCACCTTCCCGGGCTCCTATGTCGTCGTCAACAAGAACGAGCCCTGGATTCTGGGAACCTACGATCAGGTGGACGTCACCGGCGGAACCGTCGCGGACACCACTCGTACCAAGTACGAGTTCGAGATGGGGACCTCTCCCACCTGGTCCACGGCCACCGGCTTCCTGAAGACGGTCCGCACCTACAAGAACGGCACTGCGTCGAGCGTGAACGACCTCTACACGCTCTTCTGCTCCGACACGATGGGCAACGTCAGCAACGAGCTCTACTACGGCGGCGACGGCACCCGTCTCCAGCTGCCGGGGACGCTGCCCACCTGCACCTCCGGCGCGCCCGGATCGGGCTTCCAGTACCGGATCGACCACACCTACAGCGGGGGCGTGCGCCAGACCTCCAAGTACAACGGTGCGACGCATTTCCTGCTGGACCTGACGATCAACACCCGCACCGGTCTGCCCGCTTCGAGCCGCGACGCCGCTGGCGTCGAGACGCAGTTCACCTACGACGATCTCGGGCGCATGACGCGGTCGCTGCCGATGTCCCTGGGTGGCTTGGGGCGCGACGCCCAGACCGAGTACACCTATCCGGCGAGCAACGTCGTCGAGGTCGAGCGGTGTCCGGCGGAAGCGACGGGAGGCTGCATCGCCACCAACAATCTGACCTACGAGCGGCAGGAGTTGACCGGCTTCGGCCAGACCTGGCACGTCCGCCGGGACATGCCGGTCACGACGCAGAAGAGCGTCCAGCTCACGCGCTACAACAAGATGGGTTGGAAGGGGCGGGAATCGACCTGGTTCCTGAATGCCGATGGACCCATCTCCAGCGAGAACACGCGTTCCGCAACGGTCTGGTCCGGCTACGACGCGTTCGGCCGGCCAGGAGTCGTCACTCGGCCCGACGGAACCACGACCACTTACACCTACGAAGGCGTGCAGTGGGTCGGCACCGATCAGAACGTCGCGCAGAACATCACGGGCACGGAGACCTGCGTCCGTCGTTGGGATCGTTTCGACCGGCAAGGGCGTCTGGACCGGGTGGAAGAGGGCTACGCCTGTACAGGCGGCCCCGTCGGCCAGATTTCCGAATACTCCTTCGACGAGGCGGGCCACCTGACGAAGGTCTGCCAGAACGGATCGGGCGCCTCATGCGGTCAGACGCGGCTGTTCACCTACGACAACCGCGGCTTCCTCACCTCAGAGCAGCACCCGGAGAAGGGAGGGGCCAGCGGTCAGGGAACGGTGACCTACTCCTGCTTCGACGCGCGCGGCCACAACCGCTACCGGGACGACGGCGCGACGACACGGCGACTGGCCTACACATTCGACGGCTTCGAGCGTCTGACGAGAGTCCGGGTCCCCACGGGCGCCGAGACCTGCGGCAACGTGACCGAGACCGGGACGATCTGGAAACAGTTCACCTATGCCACGGCGAACTCCGGGACGAATGCCAGCAAGGGGAAGCTCGAGACGGCCATGAGCCGCAACGAGCTTGGGGCTCCGGCCTTCGCCGCCGGCTCGGTCGCGAACGTCACGGAGACCTACACCTACCAGGACCGGGGGGGCCGGGTGTCGAACCGGGTCACCGCGGTGGCCGGGGCCGGCGTGACGTCGGAGTCCTGGCAGACCTCCCAGACGACCACCCCTCTCGGCCGGCTCGAAATCCAGTACTACCCGACTTGCGTCTCGGGGCCGGGCTGCGCCGGAGGTCCTGGGGGGACCTACACCACCACCGCCTATGAAGACGGGCTCTTGAAGTCGATCACCGCCAACGGCGGCGGCTTCCTGCTCTCGTCGATCACCTATCATCCGAGCGGCATGCCCAACGTCATCACCCACAGCTCCACCGGCTCGATGGTCGAGACGATCACCCAGGCCGCCAACGGCATGGCCCGCCCGGACTCGATCACCATCACGGCGCCCAACGAGACGGTTCCCTTCACCACCGGCACCTACGCCTACGACGCTGCCGGCAACATCAAGACGATGGGCTCGGACCACTTCCGCTACGACAAGTACTCCCGTCTGGTCGAAGCTCAGATGGCCTCGATCTCGCCGGCCCGGACCCAGACCTACGGCTTCGACGTCTACGGCAACATGACCTCCGTCGCCACCACCAGCGGGCCCACCGAGACCTTCCAGGTCATCGGCACCTCCAACCGCATCACCCTCCCCGCCCCGGTCGCCCTGGCGCAGTACGACGCCGGCGGCAACCTCACCAGCTGGTCGGACCCCTCGACCACCGCCACCTACACCTGGGATCTCTTCAACCGCATGACCCACTGGGGCAACGGCGCCGAGGGCTGGAGCTACGTCTACACCGCCGACGACGAGCGCCTCTGGGCGGTCAAGGATGTCGCCGGCGCCACCTACTCCAACTGGACCTTCCGCGGCCTCGGCAACGAGGTCCTCGTCCGCGACGAGCGCCGCCCCTCACCCACCCCGCGCGCCCTCACCCAGTACGCCTACCGGGAAGGCAAGCTCATGGTCTCGCTCAAAGTCGGCGGCGCCTTCCGCGACCACGGCCTCGACCATCTCGGCTCGATCCGCGCCACCGCCGAGCTCTCCCTCGGCACCCTGGGCGTCCGGCATACCTACTTCCCGTTCGGCAGGGAAGCCACCTCGACCAGCCTGGACGCCGAGGTGATGAAGTTCACCGGCCACGAGCGGGATCTGCAGTCCACCACCAGCAGCACGGCCGATGACCTCGACTACATGCATGCTCGGTACAGAAGTCCCCTGACCAGCCGGTTTCTTAGCACTGACAAGGCCTTAGATGTCGCTGCGATTTCTAAGCGCCCGCAGGGTTGGAACCGCTACGCGTACGTTTCCGGAAATCCGTTGAAGTTCTCCGACCCAACTGGCAATTGTCAGGACCCTGGTGGTGAAGGGACCAGGATCTGCATTGACGCTTACATTCCGACAAAGAAGTTCGGAATCTTCAAGGGCGACAATC
>JBGARM010000580.1:0-1034 GCA_044230215.1 Thermoanaerobaculia bacterium
GACTTCCTGCTCACGCGGCCGGACCGCCCCTACCTCATCACCAACTCGACGCTCTTCTATCCGCCGAATCCGCCGGCGTCGCTCGAAGCGCCGGTGCGCCCCGCCGGCGCGGGCGGACCGGCGAACGCCTGGGAAGTCGGCTACGACTTCGAGACCACGCCGATCTCGGCGGGGATTCCGCCCGCCTTCGCCAACGCCGGCCCGCCCTCCCCAGGTCAGCCGTCGAGCGCGGACCTGGGCGGCGGCTGGATCGACCCGTTCACGCTCGGAAGCATCGCGCCCTCGACGATCGGAACCGATGGCCGCTTCCGCGTGCCGACGCCGGCGAACCGCTTCCGCCTCTCGGACTTGGCGGGTCTGTCGAGCGTCGCCTTCGTCTACGACCTGCTCGACCTCGCGCACCAGCGCGGCATCCACTTCCTCGACGACATGGTTCCCGAGACGGTCTACTGGCCGGTCTGCCGCGCCGCGCAACTGCCACGCAACGCCGCCCGCTCGTACCTCTTCGGCGACGGCGGCAACCTCGAGAACCAGGGGATCATGGCGCTGCTGCGCCGCAACCTGCAGAAAGTCATCGCCTTCGTCAACACCGAGACGCAGCTCACGATGAGCGGCAACGAGGTGATCGTGGACTCCGACCTCCCGCCGCTCTTCGGCCTCGAGTGGAGCGACGACGCGGGCGCCTACGTCCCGATCTCCGCCGACTCCCCCTTCCGCTTCAACCAGGTCTTCGACCGCGCGACCTTCGACGACCTGCGCCAGCAACTCTGGCACCGCGCCCAGGCCGGCGCGACCGCGATGGCCGTGCAGACGAGCGTGACGGTTCTTCCCAACGAACACTACGGTGTCGCCGGCGGCACGACCGATCTCCTGTGGATCTACCTCCACCCGGTGAACGCCTGGTACCGGCAACTGCACGACACCGTGAAGATCGCCATGGATCTCGAGCCGCTCGACTACTCGATGTTTCCGAACTACTACACGATCGATCAGCTCCACCTCAATGCCCGGCAGGTGAACCTGCTGGCGCATTT
>JBGARM010000581.1:0-1022 GCA_044230215.1 Thermoanaerobaculia bacterium
TACTGGCCGCTCCACAGGAGCGTCGTTCCCGGCGGCAACTCGACCGCGCGGCGAACGGCCGCCTTGGCCTCGTCCACGAACGAGCCGATGTCGCGCCCGGCGACGTCGACGAAGACGTAGCCGGCGAGGAAACCGTTCTCGTTGCGGATCATCGCCGGGCCGTGCGTCACCTTGAAGTCGACCAGCTGCTCCAGCGGGATCTGCGCCCCGGAGGCAACCGGGACGAGCACCCGCTTCAGCCGGTCGGGATCGTCGCGCAGGTCGCGCGGGTAGCGCACGCTCACCGGGTAGCGCTGCCGCCCCTCGATCGTCGTGGTGACGTTCTCGCCGCCGATCGCCGCCCCGAGCACGGCCTGGAGCTCCTCGACCCGCAGGCCATAGCGCGCCAGCTGGTCGCGCTTCGGCTCGAGATCGAGGAAATAGCCGCCGGCGACGCGCTCGGCAAAGGCGCTGCGGGCGCCGGGGACGTCACGCACCACCGCCTCGATGCGTTCCCCGACGCGCTCGATCTCGGCGAGATCGCGGCCGAGGACCTTGATCCCTACTGGCGTCCGCACGCCGGTCGAGAGCATGTCGATGCGCGCCTTGATCGGCATCGTCCAGGCGCTGGTCACCCCGGGACTCACCAGAGCGCGGTTCATCTCGTCGACGAGCTCGTCCCAGGAAATGTGGTCAGGCCAGAATGGCCGGAAGGCGGGCTTCGTCCAGTCGGGCCAATCCGAATACCACCGCGCCTTGGCTCGCCACTCGTCCTCGGACTTCAGCACCACCGTGGTCTCGAACATCGAAAACGGAGCCGGGTCGGTGGACGTGTCGGCTCGCCCCGCCTTGCCGAAGACCCTCTCCACCTCCGGGAAGGCGCGCAGCACCTTGTCCTGGGCAATCAACAGCTCCTGCGCCTGTGCCACGGAGATTCCCGGAAGCGTCGTGGGCATGTGGAGAATGGTGCCTTCGTTGAGTGGCGGCATGAACTCGGAGCCGAGGCGCGTGAACGGGACGATCGTGACGCCCAGCACGAGCAC
>JBGARM010000582.1:0-1010 GCA_044230215.1 Thermoanaerobaculia bacterium
GTGAGACGGGGCTCAAAGCTCTTTCAACCTCTACTGTACCGACGAGGGGTGGCTGGACCGAGGGCTCCCATGGGGCCCGCAGGCCGCTTGCTCAGGCCGAGGACTCCATGGGATACGGGCCAGACAGGACCCCGAGCGCAAGGCCGAGGGGGTAAGATCCGCTCCAACGAACCCGCAGTTGAAGACCACAAGGAGAAAGTGATGCGCAGCCGTGTCGCAGCCGTTGCCCTGACCTTGCTCGCCGCCTTGCCCGTTGGCGCCAGCGCGCAGGAGCCCGCCGTCGTCGGTCCGACGATCTACAAGCAGACCTTCGACAACGAGCGCGTCCGGGTCTTCGACGTCACCTTCAAGAAGGGCGCCGAGGTGGCGATGCACGCTCACCCCGACCATGTGGCCTATGTGATCACGGGCGGCAAGCTCGAGTTCACGCTGGCGGACGGCAGCAAGCAAGTCATCGAATCGAAGGCGGGCGAGACCTTCTTCGTTCCCGCCCAGTCGCACAGCGCGAGAAACCTCGGCAACTCGACCATTCACGTCGTCGTCACCGAGCTCAAGGAGGCCGCGCCCTCGGGAGCCCTCTCCGCGGCCGAACGAGAGGAACTTCTGACTCTCTACGAGCGCGGCCAGCGCGAGCTCGAGGAGCTCGTCGCCGCCACTCCCGATGAGCTCTGGGCGAAGAAGCCGGCGCCCGAGCGCTGGTCGGTGTCCGAAGTCGTCGAACATCTGGGTGCGGCGGAGTCGCTCCTCTTCGGGATGATGCAGCAGGCGCTCGCTGCCCCGGTCGACGGCAATTGGGCGCTCGTCGAGGGCGGCATGTCGACGGAGAGCTTCCTGGGCATGTTGCAGGACCGCAGCAAGAAGTTCCAGGCGCCGGAACCGCTGCAGCCCAAGGGCGGCATGACGCGCGCGGAAGCCCTGGCGAAGTTCGCCGGCGCACGGGCGGTCACCGCCGAGTTCGTCCGTCGCACCGCCGCCCCGGTTAAGAAGCACCTCGCCGACGGCCCGGCAGG
>JBGARM010000058.1:0-232 GCA_044230215.1 Thermoanaerobaculia bacterium
CGACTCCGTGGACATCGCCTTTCTCGAATCGCGTCGCGGAGGCGGTCGCTAGCGACCGTGCCCGGAGCTAGCGCGGGCTGCGGCCGCGCGTGAACACCCAGTCGACCCAGAGTTTTCCACCCTGCACCGCGACCTCGCGCTTGCCGTCGCCAATGGGTCCCTCGAGAGTGAAGTCGAGCGTCGCCATCGGCGCAGCGGAGGCGGTCACGACCTTCGCCGCCTCGCCTCTGGC
>JBGARM010000058.1:242-6223 GCA_044230215.1 Thermoanaerobaculia bacterium
GGTGCGGGCCCGGTTGAGGTCGGTTTCGATCGTCAGCGGCGTGTCGCCGGTCTTGAGCGGCCGCGTTCCGGTCGTATGGATGACCGGCTCCGGGCCGGCAATGGTCGGATCGTTGAAATGGTAGGTGTCGTCCAGCGTCAGACTTCCGGTGCACTCTTCGTTCCACCAGGGCTGATAGGAACCGGTCGCGGCGAGGGGGTCGCCGTTCGGGTTGTCGAAGGCGGCGAAGTAGGAGTAGGCGGCTTCGTCGCCCGAGGTGATGGGACAGTCCAGATGGGCCGTCCGCTTGTAGACCGTCGTGATCAGACCCTCGGCCGGCACTCCGGTCACGACGGTTGCCGACCATCTGATCTCGATGGCCACGTTCGCGTCGATGCCGGACGGCTCCGCCAGGAGACCTCCACCGGGCTTCGCGGCGGGTCCCGCGGCAGTTGAAACCGGCGGGTTCTTCCGCGCCGCGCCTGCGGGTTCGGCCGCCGGGCGTGCTGTCGACGTCGATGGCGACCGGGTGTCTCCGCCGACCGCTGACTCACCGCAAGCAACCAGCACCGCCAACAGGGCTGCCGCCAGGACTGCATTCAGCGCTCTGCGCATGTCCAATCCCTCCGGGAAAGTGGCGACAGTCTAGCGAGTCTAAGGCTGCCCGCCCGCGGTGCCCATCGACGAGTTGCGCCATCTTCCGTGACGCCAGCGCCCACGCGCAGCGGCGAGAAGCGTTGCCGGCGTGCTAGCGTCCTCGAAAGACACGACGGAGGGCGTCGCCTGCATCGGCATCCGGTCACTTTCTACCTTCCCGGCGAGAACGACCTCGAACGCCTGGGCAGTCTCGATCCCGACCGGGACTGGGACGAATTCGTCCGCGGCGAACACGCCTGGATCCTGCAGACCTACCTGCGCCTGCGCCAGGCCGGACATCCCGTCGTGCTCCGCGGCGAGCCCCCCGCCGAGGGTTTCGTCGTCTACCACGCCAAGCACGCGCGGAACCTGCTGCGCCGGGCGCACCGACTGGGTCGGGCGGTGCTCGTCGGCGTGCGCGCCGACAACAGCGAACCGGCCTCGGCCGACTTCGAGGTGAATCAGAACCGCGTCTACGCCGACGGCAGGCGCCGATTCCATGTTCCGCACTGGCCGCAGCCGGGCCTGCTGCCGCGCGATCCGCGACGCGGCAGCCGGATCGAGCGCGTCGAGTTCAAGGGCTTCCTGGCCAACCTCGCGCCCGAGTTTCGCCACCCGGACTGGGCGCAATGGCTCGCCCAGCGCAACCTCCAATGGCGGGTCGACGCCGTCGAGTGGAAGCACCTTGCGTGGAGTCGCGAACGGTTGACCTGGAACGATTTCCGGCAGACCGACCTGCTGCTGGCGGTGCGCCCGGGAGACCCGTCCGGCTACACCCACAAGCCGCGGTCCCCGCGCTGCTCGGACGGGAGCCGGCGTTTCGCGAGCTGCGTCGGGACCCGCTCGACTATCTCGAGGTTTCGTCGCTGGAGGAGGCCAAAGCCGCGGTCGACCTGCTACTCGCCGAGCCGGATCGCTACCAGCGCATGATCGATCACGGCCGGGCGCGGGCGGCGGAGTTCACCACCGCGATCGTCCTCGCGCGCTGGGTCGAGCTGCTCTGGCAGGAGCTGCCGCCGGTCGCCCGCCACCGCCCGCTGCAGCATCTGCCCCACCTGCTGCGCCCGCTGGTGCGGCAGGCACAGCGCCTCCTCGCCGGCCGGCCCCTCCGCTGACGTCGCGAGCGCCGGTCAGCTCCGCCGGAGGTCTCCCGGGGTGTCGGCCAGGTGTGCGTCGAGCAGGTCGAGGATGCGGCTGTCGAAAGCGCGATCGAACTTGCGCGCGAAGTGGAAAGCGCCGCTGGTGAGGCGTGCGAAGTCGGCGACGCCGAGAATCCGCGGCCGGCCGTCGCGACTGCCCAGGTTGTCGCTGTAGCGCAGGTTGTCGTTGGCGAATCGCAGTCCGCCGGCGTTGACCAGAATCGTCTGCACCAGCGACTCGTCGGGGCAGATCGTGTGCTCGTAGTAGGCGACCAGTTGGGCGTCGCGTTCCACCCGGTCGACGACCAGCTCGGCGCAGTGGCGGCGCAGCGTCGTCCACTGCCAGCCGATGTAACAGGCGTGCCCGGAAGTGAACGGCGTCCGCCGGGCGCGCAAGCCGACTCGTGGCCCGTACACCAGATGGACGTGCACGAGGCTCTGAAGGCCGTTGGCGGCGCGCGCCAGACGCAGCAGCGGCGCCGGCCAGGAGGTCGCCTCGTGGTACTGGAAGAAGTAGCGATTCCGCGCCTGACGATGGCGCCGCCACGGCCCGCCTTCGCCCACCGCCGGCCAGAAACGCATGAAGCCGTCGAGCTCCGTCGCAGCGAGCGCCGCCTCCGATCGCGCGAGCGCGAGAGTCGGGTAGTCCTGGCCGGAGAGGTAGACCAGCCAGTCGTAGTCGAGGCGCTGCTCGCGCAGCCAGGAGACGGCCTGCAGGTAGGGCGCGAGCATCGACAGATAGCCCCGGCGCAGCGGGCCGCGTACCGGCAACAGATGGCGCTCCGCCGCGCACGGCAGATCTCCGGCGGTCAACGCGCAGCCTGTGTCGTCGTGCGCCACGACCACCAGCGAGTCTGGGCTGGCGGACCCCAGGACTCTCACCAGACGCGCGATCTGATCGGCGTCGCGGTGGCTCTGAATCAGGTAGCAGACGCGCATTCCGCATCCATGATGAAGACCTCGGCCTCGGCGGCAGTGTATCGCCGTCGCGAGATGTTAGTTTCTGCATCGTGCACGATTGGGAACTGCAGCAGGAACGCCGCCCGAGCCGCAGCATCGCCTTTTCACTCTTCGCCCTCGCCCTGCTCACGGCACCGCTACCTGCCCCGGCGGCGGTCGCATCGCCCGGCGCGCCGGCGGACTCCACCTTGCGCGCGCCCCGCGCGACGTCCGCCATTCGCGTCGACGGAGCTCTCGACGAGGCCGCCTGGCAGGAGGCCCAGGTCGTCGCGCTCGCCTACGAGACGCAGCCCGGGGAGAACACGCCGGCGCCGATCGCGACCACCTGCCGCCTGCTCTACGACGACGAGAGGCTCTACGTCGGCTGCAGCGCCGCGGACCCCCACCCCGACGAGATCCGCGCCCGCTTCACCGACCGCGACCAGGCCTACGACGGCGACTTCGTCGGCGTGCGGCTCGACCCCTTCCTCGACCGGCGGCGGGCGTTCGAGTTCTACGTCAACCCGCTCGGCGTTCAGATGGACCTCTTCCGCGACGACCTGGCGGCCGAGCGGCACGGCGGCGGCGACAACGAGGACACCTCCTGGGACGCGATCTGGGAGTCGGCCGGCAGGATCACCGCCGACGGCTACGAGGTCGAGCTGGCGATCCCCTTTACTTCGCTGCGCTTTCCCACGGGCGGCGCTGTCCAGAGCTGGGGCATCGGCTTCGCGCGCGTCCAGCCGCGACGCGATCGCCTGGAGCTCGCGAGCGAGCCGTTCGACCGCAACCGCAACTGCTCGGTCTGCCAGCTGTCGACGATCGCCGGCTTCACCGGCATCGCCCCCGGCCGCCATCTCGAGCTCGATCCGACGCTGACGGTGCAGCGGGTCGAGACGCGGCAGCAGATCCCCGACGGGCCGCTCGAAGCCGGCGACGTCGACGTCGAGGGGGGCATCACGGCGACCTGGGGGGTGACGCCCGACATCATTCTCTCGGGCACGCTGAACCCGGACTTCTCCCAGGTCGAGGCCGACGCGCTGCAGCTCGACGTCAACCAGCAGTTCGCTCTCTTCTATCCCGAGCGCCGGCCGTTCTTTCTCGAGGGCGCCGACATCTTCACCACGCCGTTCCAGATCGTCTCGACGCGCAACGTCGCCGACCCGGACTGGGGCGCGAAGGTGACCGGCAAGCGCGGCCGGAGCGCCTTCGGCTCGTTCCTCGCCGAGGACGCGCGCACCTCGCTGCTGATCCCGGGCAGCGAACGCTCGGCGCTCGCCGAGCTGCCTTTCGGATCGACCGACGCCGTCGTCCGCTACCGCCGCGACCTCGGCGTCAATTCGGCCCTGGGCGTCGTCGCGACCTCGCGCGAGGGGGGGGATTACTCGAACCAGGTTGCGGGTCTCGACGGCCTGGTGCGGCTCGGGGCGGTGGACTCGCTGCGCTTCCAGGCGCTCGCCTCGCGCACCGAGTACCCGGACGAGATCGTCGAGGAGTTCGACCAGCCCGCGGGCAAGCTCGCGGACCACGCGCTCTATCTGTCCTACAACCACGACTCGCGCGACTGGCGGCTCTCCGCCGCTTACGAGGACATCGGCCGCGACTTCCGCGCCGATTTGGGTTTCCTGCCGCAGGTCGACCGCCGCTACGGCAAGGCGCTCGCCGAGCGCACCTGGTGGGCGGCTCCCGACGCGCACTGGATCCGCTTCAGCCTCGGCGTCGACAGCGCGCGCACCGACACGCAGGACGGCGATCCGCTCGAGCGCCTGAACGAGCTCTGGTTCATCTTCCGCGGCCGCCGCGAGTCGTCGCTCTTCACCCAGGTGGCCGACCGCGAGCGCACCATCGGCGGCCGGCGCTTCGACGAGCTCTTTGTCGAAGGCGAGGCGGAGATCCGCCCCAGCGGCTCGCTCGAGCTCCATCTCGGCTGGAACGTCGGCGACGACGTCGATCTCGAGGAGCTGCGGCCGGCCACTCAGCTGACGCTCTCGCCCGGGCTCACCTGGGAGCCCGGGCGCCATCTGCGGGCGGAGCTCGAGCACCGCTACCAGCGCCTGCAGGTCGAGGAGGGGTGGCTGTTCACCGCCCAGCTGACGGAGCTGCGGCTGGTCTGGCAGTTCAACCTGCGGAGCTTCGCCCGGGTGATCCTGCAACACCGCGATCTGGCGCGCGACGCCGACCTCTACACCGCCCCGCTCGACGAGCAGAGCCGGCGCCTGTTCAGCCAGCTCCTCTACTCCTACCGCCTCAACCCGCAGACCGTTTTCTACCTGGGCTACTCCGACACCGAGCTCGAAACCGAGCGCTTCGACCTCCTGCCCACCGACCGCACCCTCTTCGTCAAGCTCGGCTACGCCTGGCTGCCGTAGGGTCGCCGTCGGAGCACCCAGGCGGCGCCCGAGCTTCGCTGGCACCCCTTCCCGCGACCTACCCACCTGGGTAGCACGGTCGACCTTCGAAAGTGGTAGAGGAAGTGGTGATCGCCTCCGGCAACGAGGGAGGCCGCGGGGTCGTCACGCGACCCTTCTCGAGCGGGTGCCCGCTCGTGGGTTCTCGGACTGCGAGCGCGCGACCGGGACGGTTGGCTGCTGAAGCCGTGCACCCACGTCCGAGAAGACAAGGGCTGTCCGATGAGCACCCCCGCCCCCCGCTCCTTCGGTTGGACCACCGGTATCCTGATCGCCGGGCTGCTCCCCGCCCTCAGCCTGCCCTACCGCAGTGCAGCCGCCGCTCCCGGCGAGACCCGCGCTCCGGCAGTCGCCCAGGCTTCGACCGAGGCCCCGCAGAGCGGGACGTGGACGAGCGAGACGGCCTTCCCGCTCGCCGGCGTCGTGCGCGCCTGGGGCGTCTTCTTCCCGGCCAACGGCAAGTTCTATGTGATGGGGGGCCGGCAGTCGGATAACGCCGGCAGCGAGATCCTCCATCCGCGCGAGTACTTCCCGCTCGGCCAGACCTGGTCGGCGAAGTTCACGGCGTTCCCCGACAACCAGATCAGCAACATGGTGGGCGGGGTGCTGAACGCCGCCGGGACGGACTACATCGTCGTGGTCGGGGGCTCGTTCGCCGGCGCCACCTCCACCAGTTCCGCCGTGCTCGTGTTCGACCCCGTCCTCGACGCCGGCACCGCTTTGGCCAGCGACCCCTGGCCGGGCAACGTCGGCGGCGCCACGCTGCCCGGCGGCGCCGCGGTCTACGCCAACAAGCTCTACGTCTTCGGCGGTTTCACCCTCAACGGCGGCATGGTGAACACGATCAGGCGGTTCGATCCGGCGGGTCCCGCCGGCCGCC
>JBGARM010000058.1:6233-11714 GCA_044230215.1 Thermoanaerobaculia bacterium
ACCGTCTCGACCGTGGCGCCGTCTGCGCCCAGCACCGTCGCGTAGTTGATGGCGGCGACCTGCTCGACCCGGGCCGGGATGTCGACGCCCAGGTCGGCCCGGCGGAACACGATGCCGGTGCCGGCGGCGGCGGGCTTCATTCCCACCGCGACCTCGGGCAGCTCCATCTATCTCCTGGGTGGCACGGACTATGTAGCGGGGGCGCTCACCGACACGACGCACGCCTACCGGTACGACCCCACCCTCGATACGATCGCCGCCATCGCCGCGGTGCCGCGCCCCGTCGGCGAGACCCGCGCGGTGACGCAGCGCGACGGCAAGATCTGGGTGTTGGGTGGGGGGCGGGACGCCCCCAATCCGGCGACCGCGGTCAACGTCTACGATCCCGCGCTGAACAGTTGGTCCCTCGGTCCGCCGATGCTCACCGCCAGGCGCAACTTCGCCGCCGGTATCAACCCGGGAACCGGCGAGATCTTCGCGGTGGGCGGCTACGCTCCGGACACGGCCACCAACGTGACCGAGAAGTGGAGCGCGCTCATCTTCAACAACGGCTTCGAATTGGGCGCGCTCTGCTTCTGGAACAACACCGCCGATGTCTATTACTTCGCCACGAATCCGGGCGCCGCCATCGTCCCCGGCGTCATCGACATCGGCAATCACACGGACGACGACGCCACCTACATCTCTCTGCCCTTCCCGTATCAGCTTTACGATGGGGTCTTCGACACCGTTGCCGTCGGCTCGAACGGCCACCTCACTTTCGGCAGCGGCGTCAATAACAGCGGTAGCAACGCCTGCCTTCCGGTCCCGGGCCCGAGTTACCTCATCGCCCCCTATTGGACCGACCAGTGCACGACCAGCTGTCGCTACACCACCACCTGCACCGGCTGCGGGATCTTCACCTCGACGAGCGGCACCGCGCCGCATCGCATCTTCAACATCGAGTTCCGGACCGTCTACGGCGGCAGTGGAAACCCCGGCGTGCCGCTCAACTACGAAGTCCGTCTCTTCGAGGGCCAGGTGGGCTTCGAGGTGATCTACGGCCTGATCAACACCTATGCCCCGGATCCCCCGCTGAACCTCTCGGTGGGCGTGCAGCTCGATTTCGACCCCACCCACTACAGCCTGTACGGCTGTGACAACACGGGCGGCACCGCGCCGCCGATTCCGCCCGCCGGCCACAGCCTGGTGTGGGCGGCCTGCGGCACGCCCTGATCGCCCGCCGAGAAAAATGAGGACAGGCACGATTTCCAGACTGGTGCCTGTCCCTCTTGTCTGTGCCTGTCCCTCTTTTCCGCCTCTACTTGCCGACCGGCTGGCCTTCGACGTCGAGGAGGACGACTTCGCCGACGTTCAGGGCCTTGAGCTTCTCCTCGATCTTGGCGCGGTCGCCGACGACGACGATCGACGCTTTCTCGGGGCGGGCCCACTTCGCCGCCGCGGCGTTGGTGGCCGCGAGCGGCACCTGGGCGATGCGGTCGGGTTCGGCCTGGAGCTCGGCCAGCGGACGCTTCTGCAGCCAGAGGGCGGCGATCTTGCCGCCGACGTTGGCATAGGCCTCGTACTCCTGCGACGTGCCGCGCAGGCGCCGCAGGCGCGAGCTCTCGAGCTCGGCGGCGGCCAGCGGGCGCTCCCCGGCGAGGCCCTTCAGCTCCTTCACGAACTCGACCACCGACTCGGCCGTCTTGTCGGTCTGCACGCCGCCACCGCCGTACCAGATGCCGCCGTCGGTGTATTGCAGCAGGTTCGAGAAGACGCCGTACGAGTACCCCTTGTCCTCGCGCAGGTTGAGGTTCAGCCGCGTGCCGAAGCCGCCGCCCCCCCAGACCGAGTCGGCCAGGGTGAGCGCATCGTCGTCGGGGCTGCCGATCGCCGGCGCCGGCAGGAACTGCGTCACCACCGTCTGCGCCGCGTCCTGGCGGTCGACGAGGTAGATCTTGCCCGGAGCGGCGGTCTGCGCCGGGCCGATCGCGATCTCCGGCGCGCTGCCGCCCGACCACGAGCCGAAGTGCTTCTCGGCGAGCTTCACCGCCTCGTCGAGACCGAGGCCGCCGACGAAGACCAGCGCCGACGAGCCCGGCTTCACCCGCTCCTGCCAGAAGCGGGCGATGTCGTCGCGGGTGATCTTCTCCACCGTCTCCGGCAGTCCTTGCGCGGGCCGGCCATAGGGATGCTCGCGTCCGAAGGCGAGGAAGTTGCGCACCCGCGCGGCGACCGCGTTCGGGTTGTTGTTCTGCTGCTGCAGGGCGGCCAGCAGGTTCTGCTTCTCGCGGTCGAACTCGGCCGGCGGGAAAGAGGGCGTGCGAATCACCTCGGCGAAGATGCCGAGCGCCGCGTCGACGTTCCGGGTCAGCACCTCGAGCTGCAGGTTCGCCCCTTCGCGCGCGGCGCCGCCGGTGAGCACGGTGCCGAGGTCGCCCAGGGCCGACTCGATCTCGAGCGCCGAGCGCTTCGCCGTTCCGAGATCGACGTTCTGCGCCGCGAGGAAAGCCGTGCCGTCTTTGCCGACCGGGTCGGCGACGACGCCGGCGCGGGTGGTGAACTGCACCGCCACCTTCGGCAGGTCGCGGCGCTCGACGACGAAGACCTCGAGGCCGTTGGCGAGCTTCTTCGACGCCACGGTCGGGGCGACGAAACGCTTCTCGGCGCCGATCGGCGGCGCCACCGCGCGGTCCGGTCCGGCCGCATCGACGCGGGTCGAGCTCTCGGGGCGGAAGCGCAGGGTGAGCCGATTGTCGGTGTCGAGGTACTTGCGGGTCGCCTCCTGCAGCGCCGCCGGCGTCACGCCGCGCCAGCGCGCGAGATCCCAGGCGAAGCGGCCCGGGTCGCCCAGGTAGGTGTTGTACTGGTTCAGCAGATCGGCCTTGCCGCCGAAGCCGCCGATCCGCTCGAGGCCGGAGATGTACTGCGTCTCGAGCTTGTTCTTGGCGCGGTCGAGCTCGGCCGCGGTCGGGCCCGACGCCGCGAGCTTGGCGATCTCTGCGGCGACGAGCTTCTCGAGCTCGGCGACGTCGACGCCCGGGCGGGCGTTGGCGATCACCACGAAGCAGTTGGCGATCTCGGTGCCGAACTGGAAGGCGTTGACCGTCGTCGCCTTCTGCGCGTCGTAGACCAGCGCCTTGGTGAGGCGCGACGACAGGCCGTCGGTGAGAACGCGCGCCGCGAGGTCGAGCTCGGCGTCGCCGGCGCCGTAGAGCGCCGGCGTCGGCCAGACCATGTAGACGCGCTGCTGCGGCACGCGGTCGGCAATCTCGAGCGTCTTGCCGGCGCTGAGGACGACCGGCGAGACCTTCGGCCGGGCGAGCGCCGGCCCGGGCGGGATCGAACCGAAGTACTTCTCGACCAGCTGCTTGGCGACCGCCGGGTCGAAATCGCCGGCGATGACCAGCGACAGGTTGTTCGGCGTGTAGTAGGTGCGGAAGAACTCCTTCACGTCATCGAGCGAGGCGGCGTTCAAGTCGGCCATGCTGCCGATGACCGGCCACGAATACGGATGGCCGTAGGGGAAGAGCTCGCTCGCCAGGAGCTCGATCCAACGGCCGTACGGCTGGTTCTCGACCCCCTGGCGGCGCTCGTTCTTGACCACTTCGCGCTGATTGTCGAGCTTCGCCTGGTCCATGCCGTCGATGAGCGTCGCCAGCCGGTCGCTCTCCAGCCAGAGGAGCTTCTCGAGATTGCCGGAGGGGACGGTGGCGAAATAGTTCGTGCGGTCGTTGTCGGTGGTGCCGTTGACGCCCCCCTCCTGGAGGTTGGCGCCGAGCTCTTCGACCACCGAGAAGTACTCCCCGGGTACGTTCTTCGAGCCCTGGAACATCATGTGCTCGAAGAGGTGGGCGAAACCGGTCCGCCCCGGCTTCTCGTTCTTCGAGCCGACGTGGTACCACTGGTTGACGTGCACGATCGGGAGCTTCCGGTCGACGTGCAGGATGACCTGCAGGCCGTTCGGCAGGGTGTACTTCTCGAACTGGATGTCGGGAATCTGGCTCGCGCTCGGAACCTGGCTGGCGCCGGGAGCCGGAGCGGCCGCTGGCGGCGCGGCCGAGGCGAGACCGGAGAACGCGAGGACGGCGAGGGCGAAGACGGTGGCAACCTGCGAAAGAAGGGATCGGTCGGGTCGGAACACACGTACCTCCTGGAAGTGGACACTCTAGAAACGTACGACCCCGCCCGCGGGTTGCAGGCGGCGGGGGACGCCGGCGCCGGTGCCCAGAACCCCGGGTCGCCGGCTGCGTACCTCCGATAGCTTACGCCGCCGCGGCCGACATGGCGGCAACCCGGAGATCCCGATGCCTGCGAGCCGACCCGCCCTGACCGCCCTTTCCCTTTCCCTTTGCCTCGTCGCGGCGGCCGGAGCTGCGGGACCGGCCACCACCGGCTTCACCGTCGAGACCCTCGCCCCCGGCGTCCATGCCCTCGTCCGCTCCAAGGCCCCCGGCTTCTTCCTCGACGCCAACGTCCTGTTCGTGGTGGGCGACGACGACGTGCTGGTGGTGGACGCCAACCTGACGCCGGCGTCCGCCGAAGCGTCGATCGCCGCGCTGCGACAGCTCACACCGAAGCCGGTGCGCTACCTGGTGAACACCCATCGCCACCACGACCACGTCGGCGGCAACGAGGTCTACCGCCGCGAGTTCCCCGGCGTCGAGATCGTCGGCAGCAGCGCCATGGCCGCCGACCTCGCGGAGTCCGGCAAGGCGACGATGGACGGCTGGACCGGCTGGGCGGCGGAGATGACGGCGGAAATTCCGAAGCTGCTCGCGAGCGGCAAGGGCTACACCGGCCAGCCGCTCACCACCGAGGAGCGCGCGAGCCTCGAAGGCGACCTCGCCGCCGCGCGCGCGCTGGTCGCCGACGCGCCGCGGATGCACGTCGTCCCGCCCACCCTCACGGTCAGCGACCGGCTGACCCTGCGGCGGATGTCCGGCGGCCAGGCGCGAACCATCGAGATCGTCGCCCTCGGCAAGGGGCACACCCGCGGCGACCTGGTGGTCTGGCTGCCGCAGGAGCAGATCGCCGCGACCGGCGATCTGCTCGTCGCGCCCGTGCCGCTCGTCGGCGCCGACCAGTCGTACGTCGAGGAGTGGATCGGCACCCTCGACCGCCTGCAGGCGCTCGGCGCCACGACCTACCTGCCCGGCCACGGGGCGGTGCAGCGGGGAGACGCCCAGCTCACTCTCTACCGCGACTTTCTGCGTGCGGCGCTCGACGAGACCCGGGCGGCGATGGCGAAGGGCGCAACCGCCGAGGAGGCCGAGGCGGCGGCGGCCGCCAAGGCCGAAGAGGAAAAAAAGAGAAAGGAAGCGGCCTCTCATCACGTCGCGTCCACCACGGCGAGCTCGAACACCTCGGCCGAGGCCCTGGCCAGCGCTGGTCCCGCGCCCAGCGCGCCATCGAGCGCCCCGCCCGAGACGACCGCCCAGAGCCTGAACCAGAGCTCGCTGGGCGGCTTCGACCTGTCGCCGAAGGGGCCGGCCCTCAAGG
>JBGARM010000059.1:0-11671 GCA_044230215.1 Thermoanaerobaculia bacterium
CTCGGCGCCGCGGCCCTGCGCTCCGGCGAGAACGCCGTCGGCGGCATCGCGCAGCCGGCGAACGGGGCGCACGAAGCCGCGCGCCAGCAGCAGCACCACGAGGGCGGCCGCGGCGATCGACAGCAGCACGATGCGGAAGAGATCGACGCGGATCCGGTCGAGCGCCGCGAGCACCGGTTCGGTCGTCCGCGAAACCGCGACCGCGCCGCAGACCGCGTCGCCCGCGCGCACCGGCACGGCGACCGTGAGGACCGTCGTGCGCCCGTCCGCGCTCACCCCGGTCGCGGCGCCGTAGCCCCCGGCGAGAGCGCGCACCACCGCCGCGCGCCCGGGCTCGCCGCCGTAGCGGGGAGGAGTGCCGGCAACCGCGCGGCGCAGCCGCCAGAGCGCTGCGCCGACGCGATAGAGCAGAGTCTCGCGCACGTTCCTCGCCGCCGCGGCGCCGGCGTGCGGGCCGCTCCCCTGCGCGGTATCGACGAGCCGGGCGCCGCCGGCTGCGAAGACCTGCACCCGCCCCGCGAGCGGGCGCTCGACTCGCGCCAGGAGAGCCGCCGCGACGGACGCATCCAGCGCCGGCGGGCAGGCGAGCGCCGCGGCCAGCGAGCGCGCCGCCACCGCGATGGCGCGCTCGTCGGCGGCCAGGAGCTCGCGCTCGAAGACGCCGAGCGACCAGAGGCCCGCGACCGGCAGGATGAGGACCAGCAGGACCACCGAGAGCAGCCGGCCGTAGAGCCGCGACCGCAGCCCGTTCATGGCGGGTCGCGGAAGCGGTAGCCCAGGCCGTAGACCGCCTCGACCGGATCGAAGCCCGGGTCGGCGAGAGCGAGCTTGCGCCGCAGCCGCTTGACGTGGGAGTCGATGGTGCGAATGGAGCCCGCCTCGTCGTCGCCGTGCACCTCGTCGAGCAGCTGATCGCGGCTGCGGACGTGCCCCGGCCGGCGCGCGAGCGCGGCGAGAAGGAGGAACTCCGAGATGGTGAGCGGCAGACGTTCGTCGCCGCTCCAGGCCTCGTAGCGGTCGAGATCGAGCGTCAGGCGACCGCGCCGGACGAGGCGCTCCTGCGGGCTGTCGCGCCCCTCGGCCAGGAGCTCGGCGCGGCGCAGCAGCACGCGCAGGCGGGCCACGAGCTCGCGGAGCGAGAACGGCTTCGGGAGGTAGTCGTCGGCACCCATTTCGAGCCCGAGGACGCGGTCGAACTCCTCCCCCTTCGACGTCAGCATCAGGATCGGCAGCGCGCGCGAGCGCGCGCGCAGGCGCCGCAGGAGCTCCAGCCCGTCGAGGCGGGGCAGCAGGATATCGAGCACGGCGACGTCGGGCAGCGCCACTTCGAAGGCCTTCCACGCCGTCAGGCCATCGGCGTAGAGATCGACGGCGAAGCCCTCGCGGCGGAGCGCCACCTCGAGCGTGGTGCGGATCCCCGCCTCGTCGTCGACCACGGCGATGCGCGGCGCTCTGGCGGTTCCCATGGCCGGACTCTAGCGCCGGTTCCGCCCGCGCCATCGTTTCGCCACGATTGCCCCGGCGCAGCCGCTATCCCGCCATCACGGGGTCTCGCCGCGCGGTCATCGTCGGCGGCCAAGGAGATACCTCATGCCCGACAACCTCGCCGCCATCACCCGCTCCATCCCCTTCCGCGTCTTCGTCCTGGCGTTCCTCTCGATCCTGCTGCTCATTCCGTTGTCGAACCTGCGCGATCTGGTCGGCGAGCGCCGCGGACTGAGGGCCGCGGCCGCCTCTTCGATCGCCACCGGCTGGGGCGGACGCCAGACGCTCCTCGGTCCGATCCTGGTGCTCGCCCTCGACTGCCCGTGGACCGACGAGAAGGGCCGGACGGGCCTCGCGCAGCAGATCGCGACGCGGCTGCCGGCGAAGCTCGCCGTCGACGGCGACCTCACGACCGAAGTGCGGCGGCGCGGACTGCATGCCGTCCCGGTCTATCGCGCCCGCCTGCGCACGACGTTCGAGTTCGGCCCTCCGTCTGCCGCGCTCCTCGCCGGGCAGTGCGCCGGTGCCCGCCTGCGCGCCGCCTCGGTGGTCCTGGCGGTGAGCGATCCGCGCGGCATCGATCGCATCTCGCCGCTCGCCATGGCGACGTCGCAGATCGCCTGGCTCCCGGGGACACCGCTCTCCGGTCCCTGGCAGCAGGGCGTTCAGGCGCCGATTCCGACAGCGCTGCTCGCCGAGGGCTCGGCGCCGCTCGCGCTCGCCGCCGAGATCGACTTGCGCGGCAGCGATCGCTTCGCGCTGCTGCCCGCCGGCGGCGAGACGACGGTGAAGCTGCACGGCGACTGGCCGTCACCCTCTTTCGACGGCGCCTTCCTGCCCGCGAGCTCCGCCGTGGGCACGGGCGGATTCGACGCCGCCTGGACCGTCTCGGAGCTCGCCCGTCCGCTGCCCTCGATCTTCAACGGCGATCCGCCGGTCGAGCTCCAGGCGGCCGCGTTCGGCCTCACCTGGTTCCAGCCCGCCGACAGCTATCTCATGACCGAGCGCTCGCTCAAGTACGGATTCCTCTTCGTCTTGCTGACCTTTCTGACCTTCTTCTTCTTCGAGTCGACTGGCGAGCGCCGCCTGCAGCCCCTGCAGTACGGCCTGATCGGCGGCGCGCTGTGCATCTTCTACCTCCTGCTGCTCTCGCTCTCGGAGCGCGCCGGTTTCGCCACCGCCTACCTCGCCGCGGCAACGGCGACAACCCTCCAGATTGCGCTCTACGCGCGGGCTCTGCTGGGCCATGCCCGGCGGGCCACGGTCCTCGGCGCGATCCTCACCGCCCTCTACTCCGGACTGTTCCTGCTCATCGGCCTCGAGGAGACCGCGCTGCTCGTCGGCTCGGTGGCACTCTTCGTCCTGCTCACGCTCGCCATGTGGCTGACGCGTGGCGTCGGCCGCGGAGGACTGCGGCCGGGCGCTCCTGCAGAGGAAGGGACCGTGCCGGCCGGCTGAATCAGGGCGCGACGGCGGACCAGCGGCCCGTCGTCGCCTCTTCGAAGTCGTCGGCGAAGAGGAACGAGCGTTCGACGGCGCCGATGTCGGGAGGATCGGAAGCGTCGCCGTCGTTGATCCCGGGCAGCAGCAGCGCCGCGCCGACCAGCGGGCTCGCGGCGAGGGGCGTGAAGTCTCCCGCCGCCGCGTTGGTCAGGCCCGGCGCGGCGGAAAGTCCCGTCGGCTCCTGGCCGGTGGCGCTCTGCAAGGCCGCGAGATTGGCGTACGACGAGCCCATCCAGTAGGCGAGCCTTCCGGCGGTCGAGCGGTAGAGGTCGTCGCGGTCGAAGTCGAGCGCCACCGGATTCACCTTGTAGATCGCTTCGGCCGGCGCGGCGAAGAGGTTGTTGCGGGCGCGCAGGAAGGTGCTCGCGCCGGGATTGAGCAGAGTGAGCGCCGCCGTCCCCGGCGCCGTGGTGAGGAAGGTGTTGTGCAGCAGCAGCACCGGCCCGACCGGCTCGGGGTAGCCGCTGTTGATCTTCAGTGCGCTGGCGAGGTAGCCGTCCACCTGGCTGGTGCGGGTGTTGCCGAAGTCGTGGGCGATGTTGCGCACGATCCAGGTCGGCCCGGGGGAGGCCGGCGCGACCGCGAACGCCATGTGGACGTCCTCGATCGCATTGCCCCACAGGCGGACGTTGGCGCAATAGCCCTCGGGCTCGAAGGCGTCGTCGGTGTGGCGATAGAGGACGTTCTCGTAGAGATCGGTCTCGTTGGTGACCCCGGCCGGCGGCGCGCTGCCGCCGCACGGACCGACGCCGTTGAAGGTGTCGTGGATGAGATTCCGCCGCACGACGTTGCCGCGCCCGATCTCGTCGGTGAAGATCACCCCGTTGTTCTCGGCCGAGCTCCCCTTGGTCCAGTCCCAGGGCCAGTTGAAGATCGAGGTGTCCCAGATTTCGTTCTGCTCGACGAGATTGCGGTCGCCGCCCTTGACCCAGACGCCCGCCGCGCCGACCTCGTGGATGCGGCAGAGCCGCACGGTACAGTCGGAGCTGTAACGCAGGTAGACCCCCTTGCCGTAGTCGCCGGCGCCGTAGTGGCGGAGCTCGAGGTTCTCGATCCGGACGAAGCTCCGCCCGTCGAGGACGATGCCCTCCTCGAGCCGGCCGACCTGCATCGTGTGCGCCGCCGGCGAGGAGTTGTCGCTGAAGCGGACGCGCAGCGTCGTGCCGTCGAAGAAGAAGCCACCCGGGGCACCGGCGCCGAGGGCTTGCAGGTCGGCTAGCGTGTCGTAACGGAAGAGGCGGCCAGCCTCGGAGACGACGTGGCCGGTGGCAAAGCCGAGCGTGCGGGCGTAGACGCCGCCCCCCTGGGCGGTCCAGGTCACGCCCTGCGCGACGGCGGCGTCGGCGCCGTCGAGGATCGCCCCGGGCGCGCTGCCGCGGAAGACGATCGGCTGCGCCGCCGGGCCCGAGACCGGGACGTCCACGCGTTCGCGGTAGACGCCGGGGGCGACGAGGACGAGCGTCCCCGGCGCGGCGCGATTCGCCCCCTCCTGGATCGTCGCCAGCGGCTGGGCGGCAGTGCCCGGTCCGCCGTCGTCGCCGCCGGGGGCGACGTAGAGGGTCTGGACCGTCGGTTCGGCGAGGATCGCCGAGCGCGTCGCGAACGTCGTCGTCTGGATCGGTGTCCCGCTCGTCCCGTCGGGGTCGGTCAGGGTGACTCTCGCCTCCCAGGTGGCGCCGGGCGAGAGAGAAAAAAGGCTTCCAGTAAATGTGGTCGTGGAGATCCGGACGAGCGGCTGGGCGGCGCGGAAGACGCTCGCTCCGACCCGTCGGTACTCGAGCGCGAGGCTCGCGTTCTGATTCGTGTCACCGGCGATCGTGGCGACGACGCCGGCGGCGTGACAGTTGCCGTAGCCGGCGATGCCGACGAGGGTCGCGGAGGTCTGGGAGCTTGCCGGCATCGCGCCGCCAGCAAGGCCCGCGGCGATCGCGAATCCCAGCGCCAGCGACGCGACCCGGACTCTCATCGCCTTGCGACTCTACTCTTCCAGTCCTCTAGGGCGCCGTGGCCGACCACTCGGCGGTGTTGCCGTCCTCGAAGTGGGCGACGAAGATCTGGCTCTTCCACCACTGCAGGAGCGTGCGCAGCGCCTCCGGCGGATTCTGCGGCGCGGCGCTGCCGGGGTTCGACTGGTCGAGACTGTTGAGGCCGTGGCACGAGGTGCAGACGCGGATCTCGCCCGGCTGGAAGGTGAGCCAGTAGCGCTCGCGCACCACCGGCGTGCCGGCGCCGTTGGTGAGATGCCAGGTGAGCGCGCGCTCGGCCGGCACCAGCGCCGCCATCGAGCCGTCGCCGCCGAGCTCGACGCTCGCCGGGGGCGCTCCCGCAGGGAGCGGCGGATTGATCGCCCGCGGATCGTGCAGCTTCTGCGCCAGCACCCGGCGGCCGGCGCGCGGGGTCGCGGCGCCGCCCAGGCCGCGGATCAGGTCGGCCTGGAAGATCTGCATGTACGAGACGTCGTAGATCGTTCCGGAAGCGCCGATCGTCTGCGCCGTGCCGCCCGGCACGCGCAGGTTGTACGGCTGCTGCTTGTCGGCGCGGTCGCGGGTGGTGACGTCGCGGCTGACGATCAGCGCCAGCTTCTGGCTCGCCAGATAGTCGCGGAAAGCGGCGACGTTCACCTGCTCGTCGCTGAACACCGAGGCCTCCGGGGTCTCGAGCGGCGGAGCCGGCGGTATCGGAGGGGTGCGCGAGCGCACCTCGACCGGATCGAGCTCCCACATCGTGACGTTGGTGTAGCTCACCATGACGTCGGGATTCCAGTACGACAGCGTCTTGGTGATGCCGGAGGTGAGCGTCGTGCCGTACTTCTGGTAGCCGGCGCACGGCGCGCCCGCGGCAACCAGATTGCGCAGGCGGAACTTGTAGCGCGCCACCGGCGACGCAGTCGAGCCTTCGTTCGCCGCCTGCCGGGTCTCGGGTACGCCGGCGCTGCGCTCGCCGGCGTGCACGGCGATGAGCGCCCCCGGCCCGGAGGCCGCGGAGAGCGGCAGCGGGTTGCGGTAGAAACCCGAGTGGCACGGCCCCGGCGTGTCGGTAAAGCTGCCGGTATCGGGGTGGGTCAGCCAGGTCACCGCCATCTCGTCGGCCGGGTCGGTAGGCGCGCCGTTGAGCGAGAACAGCATGCCGGCGGCGTGGGTGTAGAACTCCGGCGCATCGACCGCGAAGTAGAGCCCGGGGACCATGGCGCTCTCGCGGATCTCCAGCATGTTCTCGATCTCGAAGTCGTTGAAACGGCCGCAGGAGTTGCCGCCGCAGATGAACTCGTCGAGATTCCCGTCGTTGTTGAAGCTGCGATTGAAGTAGGTGTGCAGCTCGTGACGGCCGATGTGGTTCAGGGTCTCGAGGCCGGTGCCGTCCGGGTTCACCATCCAGGGGAAGAAGTGGTTGAAACTGTGCCCCTCCTCGTGCGGCTGCAGCAGGTCGCTCCGTCCGGCGCGCGGCTCGGGGAACTGCTCGACGCGGGTGGCGAGCGCCGTCGCGTCGGCGCGCTCGCTCGACCAGTTGAAGGTGCCGTAGGTCGGTGGGTTGCCGGCGACCTCGTCGTAGTAGTCGCTGTCGGCCTGCTGGTCGCGCTGCAGGTGGTCCCAGCGGGTGAAGACGACGCGGCCGAAGCTGTCCACGGTCGGTTTGAAGTCGCCCGACGGCGCGTGGTCGAGGAGCTGGAGCGCCCCCGTCGCCGGATCGAGGCTCCACAGGCCGGTGACGGTCGGCGCCTCTTCGTACTCGTCGAGCTGCGGGTAGAGATGCACGCGGCCGTCGCGTGGCCGGTCGGAGGTGAAGAGAATCTTGCCGTCGGGGGCGTAGACCGGGCTGACGTTGTTGGCATTCAGGGGCTGGTTCGGCACCTTGGTGATCGTCACCGGATCGGCCGCGCCGAGTCCCGTGACCTCGTAGAGCTGCCAGTAGTAGGTCCCCCAGACGTACTGCTGCGTCGGGGCGCCGATGACCATGGAGAAGACCGCCTTGGTGCCGCTCCAGTGGACGGCCGGTTCGCGCACCGCGATCGAGGTCGCTCCCTGGAAGCCGGAGGCGACACCGTAGCCGCCCAACTGGGTCAGGTTCTTGAGCGTGCCGTTGGGATAGAGCACGTAGAGGTCGCCGCCGCGGCCGGTGCTGTCGACGTCGGCGCGATGGTTGCCGAAGACCGAGCCGATCGCCGTGAAGTCATAGGGGATCGGCGTCTGGGTGACGAAGAGAATCGGATAGAGCCGCTGGGCCTGGGCGGCGAAGGCACTGCAGAAGAAGAGCAGTGCGAAGATCGACTTGCGCATCGAAGCGTCCTCCAAAGGGTACAGATCGAAGCCGGATTCTCGGCTTCGCCGCCGAGCCGGGCCAATGTACTGCTGCACACAGGGAGAAACGCACACCGGCCGCCACTTGTGCCACCGATCCCGGCCCCATCTCGTCCGGCTGTGTGCGGCCGCTACGTCCTGACGACCCCCGGCGAGGTCCTGGCGCAGATCTTCGACACCGCGCCGCCGCCGGAGGAGATCCTCGAGGCGCTCGTGCCGCGGTACAACATCTCGCCGACGCAGACCGTACCGATCGTCCGCCGCGCCGCCGCGCCGGCGGCAAATCGCGAGCTCGCGCTCGTCCAGTGGGGTCTCGTTCCGCACTGGGCGAAGGACCCGGCGATCGGCAACAGCCTGATCAACGCCCGCGCCGAGACCGCGGCCGAGAAGCCCTCCTTCCGCGACGCGATGAAGCGCCGTCGCTGCTTGATTCCGGCGGATGGGTTCTACGAATGGAAGAAGCTCGGTAAAGGAAAACAGCCCTACCTCATACGCCTGCGGGGCGGTTCGGCCTTCGCCTTTGCCGGCCTCTGGTCGCAGTGGAAGAACCCGGAGAGCGGAGCAAGCCTGGAAACCTGCGCCATTCTGACGACGAGCCCGAACGAGCTCACCGCGACGGTTCATGACCGCATGCCGGTGATCCTTCCCGCCACCTCCTGGCAGCGCTGGCTCGACGACGTGTCGCCGAACACCCCCTTTACTGAGCTTCTTGTTTCTTTTCCGGCGGGACAGATGGAAGCCTTCCCGGTCAGCAAGCGCGTCAACAGCCCGGCCAACGAAGGACCGGAGAACATCGTGCCGATCACGCTCGAAGAGATGGCGGCCGAGACCTGACCGGAGCGCCGACCGCATTCCTGTTGCATCCCACTAGTGTCCCAACGTTAGTCGAACAGAATCAGTTGTTTGGCTTCGAGGTCGTCCAGGCCTTCGGAGATGGATCGCGCAAGTAGCTGATCTAGCGGGGTTTTCTCGAAGAGCGTGAGGCTCAGGATCTGTAGGATTTGGTAGAGGCTGGCGGAGAGCTGAAGGCGCTTCTTGACGATGGCTACGAGGACGTAGACCGAGACCGCGATCCAGACCTGCGACTTGACCGCATTCTCCGAAGTGCCGAAGAACGCCTTGATTCGCAGGTGCTGTTTGATCCATTTGAAGAAGAGCTCGACTTGCCAGCGACAGCGATAGAGCTCGGTGATCGTGAACGCTGGCAGATTGAAGTTGTTGGTCAGAAAAGTCAGAGCCTTTTCAGTCTGCGGGTCCTTGTAGCGGATGCGGCGAAGCGGCGCCAAGTAGTAGTTCGGTGTGAACCTCCCGGTTAGGAAGATCGTCTGGTCGCAGATCAGACCGGTGCTGCGGTCGACGCGGCGCGAGTACCGCCGTTTCCCCTTCGTGTTGGCTCTGGCGCGAGTAACGAAGAAGCTGCCGGCCTGATGAAGTCGGTAAAGCCGCGTGAAATCCAGGAATCCCCGATCCATGACGTAGAAGGCGCCGGCTTCCGGCACGAGTCGATCGAGGACCGAGACGTCACTGAACCTCCCGTCGCTGATGTGCATGAAGGTCGGGATGTTGCCGCGCAGATCGAGCAAGGTGTGCAGTCGGACGGCTGCCTTGGAGCGCTGAAACGGTGCCCACGGAAATACCGACAGACACAAGTCGATGGTCGTCGCGTCGAGTGCGTAGACGGTGTCCTTGAGATCGACGCCGAAGGGCTCGTCGACGTAAAGGGGCCGGGCGATTCCGATCAGGCTCTGCGCGAAGTCGGCGTAAATGCGCCAGTCGCGAACGGCATTCGCATTGGCCAGCGTGTTGCGGGCAACCGCCGACCGAATACCCAAGTGGTAGAGCTTCGACTGCTGCGCGCGCAGGCAGGCTTCGATGTCACGCAAGCTCTCTCGAAAAGTCAGTTGTGCGAACGCCATGCAGAGAAACTGATCCAGGCAAGAAAACGACTGGACCTTCCGCTCACCCGCATACCGACTGACGATTCTTCGAAACGTGTGGAGCGGCAGATGGTCCATGACCTGTGCGAAAACCAGCTTGCCTGAGTACATTCGCTCCCCCCGCGACGGCGTCTGTCGCAGGGTGGCAAATCCGCTCTTCCGACTTCAAGTCGGTGACAGGTCAATTCAGCCGCAAGTCGTTCTTTACCAGCAGCTTGCTGCTGAGGTAACCACAAACGTTGGGACAGCAGTGGTTGCATCCCCCTTTTCTTTCGACGCTGTCCCAAGGAGTTCGAGAAGATGAACCCCAAGGAGCGCTGCACGGTCGGCTGAGGCTGCAGAGAGTCGCTGCCGAAGGCGGAACACTGCGGCCGGCGCTCCGATAGAATGTCCGGGTTGCGATTCGCCGGGCCTCCCTCGCTCGCGAGCGCTCGCGCAAGGAGGCCGGTACTCGTGCTGCACGAGTTCTTGACGCTGAATCACGAAACCATCGCCACGCGGGCGCGGGACCGACTCCTTGCGCGCTCGTCGCCGCTGGCCGGCGAGTCGGCGGGGAGAGATGGCGTGCCGCAGTTTCTGCGCCAGCTGGAGGAGATCCTCCGGCGCGAGACGCTGACGTCGGATCGCCCCCAGGAGGGTGAAGAGAACAGAGCGAGCTCCGAGATGGGCGCGAGCGCCAGTCGACAGGGCGGCAACCTCCGCCAGGCGGGGTTCAACGTCGCTGAAGTGGTGCAGGCCTATGGCGATATCTGTCAGGCGATTACCGACCTGGCGACGGAGCTCCGGGCGCCGATCTCCGCCGACGAGTTCCGCACCCTGAACCGGTGCCTCGACGAAGTCATTGCCGAAGCGGTGACGGAGTTCGCCCGCCAACGCGATCGCTCCCTGGCGACGGAGAATACAGAGCGGCTCGGAATCTTCGCCCACGAGCTTCGCAACCACCTCAACACCGCTCTGCTCGCCTTCGAGGCGCTGAAGACCGGCGCCGTGGGCATCTCCAGCAACACCGGCGCCATGCTCGGCCGGTCTCTCCTCGGCCTGCGCAGTCTCATCGACACCTCGCTCGCCGAGGTCCGCCTCCAGGCCGGGACGAACCGGCGTGACGTGGTCGTGCTCGCCGAGCTCATCGAGGAAGTCGCGCTCGCCGCCCATGCGGAGGCGCGGGTCCTGGGTCGGCACCTCACGGTGCTACCTGTCGCCGCTGACGTGACGATCGAGGTGGATCGTCAGCTCCTGGCCTCGGCACTGGGCAACCTGCTTCAGAACGCCTGCAAGTTCACCCGGCCCGCCGGCCGAGTCGTCGTACGGACGGTCTCGACGAACGCGCCGGACCGGGTGGTCATCGAAATCGAGGACCAATGCGGCGGTCTGCCTTCAGGACTGGCCGAGGAGCTCTTCCAACCCTTTACCCAACACGCGCGAGACCGGAGCGGACTCGGCCTCGGTCTGCTGATCGCACTTCAGGGTGTCGAGGCGAACGGCGGCACGCTCGCCGTGCGCGACCTGCCCGGTGTCGGCTGCGTGTTCTCGGTGGATCTGCCGCGCGCACCCTCCCCGCGAAGCGATAGCTGACCGGCCGCGAACCGGTGCCGCGAGACCCACTCGGGGCGTCCGGCATCTCGCGTCCTCGGCGCGCCGAGGGCGCTCTGCCGCCGCGATCTCCGGCCTTGCTAGACTTCGCGGCTCATGAATCCCGAGCAGTGGGAGCAGCTCGCCGAGATCTTCGGCGAGCTCGTGGAGGCGTCGGAGGACGAGCGACGGCGCCGGCTGGCCGATCCGGCCCTCGAGCCGGAGACGGCGCGCGAGCTCGAGCGAATGCTCCTCGCGCACGCAGCGCAGCGGCCGCTGGCGATCGAGGAGCGGCTCGCGCCGGAGCCTGACCCTTCGCCGGAGCGGATCGGGCCGTATCGCCTGCTGCGCCTCCTCGGCGAGGGCGGCATGGGCGAGGTCTGGCTCGCCGAGCGCGACGAGCCCGGCTTCCGCCGTCCGGTGGCGCTCAAGCGCATCCGCCGCGGGCTCGAGAGCAGCGAGCTCCGCCGGCGCTTCGGCATCGAGCGCGAGGCGCTCGCCCGCCTCTCCCATCGCGGCATCGCCCAGCTCTACGACGGCGGCATCGACAGCGCCGGCATCCCGTACCTCGCCCTCGAATACGTCGAAGGCCGGCCGCTCGTCGAGGCCGCCGAGGCCCTGCGCCTGGGCACCGACGAGCGCCTGGCGCTGTTCGAAGAGGTCTGCGCGGCGGTCCACTACGCCCACGTCCACCTCGTCGTCCATCGCGACCTCAAGCCGTCGAACATCCTGCTCACCGCCGACCGCGAAGTGCGGCTGCTCGACTTCGGTATCGCCAAGCTCCTCGACCCCGGCGCGGCCGAGCTCGGCGCGACGCGTACCGCGCTCCTGCTCGCGACCCCCGAATACGCCAGCCCCGAGCAGCTCGCCGGCGAGCCGGTT
>JBGARM010000005.1:0-24116 GCA_044230215.1 Thermoanaerobaculia bacterium
CGGGGTTGATCTGAAGGATCTGCTTGTAGACCGCGATGGCCTTCTGGTGCAGGCCCTGGTGCTCGTAGAGCGTCCCGACGTGCTGGTACGTCTCGACGGCCTGCGCCGGCAGGGCAACCGCTTGATCGCCATCCAGAACGGCGTCTTCCCGCCCCGCATTCTGAGCCTCGAGCTCGCCGCCGACGGCCGCTCGCTGGCGTCGGCGAAGACCCTCGAGAAGAACCTGCCGGAGTGGGACGAGCCGACCCTCGGCGTGGTCGTGGACGGGGCGCTGTTCTACGTCTCGAACAGCCATTGGCCGAGCTTCCCCGGCGACCCGAGCGTCCCGGTCGATACCGCGAAACTGTCCCCGACGGCGATCCGCCGCCTGCCGCTCGACTGAAGAGAAGGGGCCGGGCGGGCGGCCGGACGAGCCCGGTCGACGTCCGGGCGACGTCGCTACTGCCCGCCGAGGATCAGCGGCAGGCCGTCCTTGCCGGCGCCGATGACGACGACCTTGGCGTTCTGACTGCGGGCGATCTCCATCGTCGCCTCGATCCCCTTCCACTTGAGGAGCTGCTCGGAGATCCCCGACGAGACGATCTTCTGGAAGTCGGCGACGCCCTGGGCCTCGATCCGTTTGCGATCGGCCTCCTGGCGCTCCTTCATCAGCACGAATTCCATGCGCTGGCTCTCCTGTTCCGCCGAGAGCTTCTGCTCGATCGACGCCGAGAGCCCGGCCGGCAGGCCCACCTTGCGCAGCGGCGTGTTCTCGATCACGATGCCGCGCTTCTCGACCAGCTTGCGCAGCTCCTCGGCGAGCAGCCCCGCGAGATGATCGCGCTCCGAGGTGTAGAGCGCCTTGGCCTCGTACGAAGCGGTGACGCCGCGCGCCACCGAGCGGAACTGCGGCTCGAGCAGGATCTCCGAGTAGGAGAGGCCCACCGTGCGGTAGACCTCCGGCGCCATCTCGGGATCGAGGTGGAAGAGCGCCGAGACCTCGAGCTGCATCGCCAACCCCTCCTTCGACGGCACTTCCATCACTTCCTTGAGCTCCTGCGTCTGGATCGCCATCGGCACCACCCGCGCCAGGGGATTCACCAGGTGCATCCCCGACTTGAGGCTCTCGGGGCGCACCACGCCGAAGAGGTCGATGACGCCGACATGACCCGCCGGGATGATCCGCACCAACTGGGTCAGCGAGGCGAGCAGAGCGACGACGGCAACGACGGTCAGGAACTTGCGCGACGCGGCTACGGCGGCGGCGCGCATCGGATCGTCGGTGCCGGCCGAGAGCTGGCGGGCGGCGAAGAAGGCGACGACGGCCACACCGAGGGCGAGAAGAAAGAGCATGCGGAAGACTCCTTTCAGGGAGAGACGCGGCGAGGGGGCAACTGCGCCAGCACCTGCGCCAGGACTTCGACTCCGCGCAGCGCGCGCGCCGGCTCGACGGCGGTGTAGCAGAGGCGAACGTGGGTCGGAAACGGACCGAAGCTCGGTCCGGGAGCGATCAGCAGCCCGCGCTCGACGCACGCCTCGAGCAGGGGCGCGAGGCCGCGCTCGTCCAGCTGCGCGGCGACGTCGAAGAACAGGAAGGTGCTGCCTTGAGGCGCCGGCACTCCGAGACGCTCGGCCGCCGCGCGGCCGGTCGCCGCATACTGCTCGCGCGCCGCCGCCGCCCAGGCGTCGCCGGGGCCGTCGAGGGCACGCACCGCAGCCAGTTGCGCCGCGGTCGGCGTCGAATAGAAGGTGTGGGTCGCGACCTTGCGCAGCTCCGCCATGAACGCCGCCGGCCCGACCATGTAGCCGCAGCGATTGCCGGCCATGCCGTAGCACTTGGAGAAGGTCTGGGCGAGAAAAGTGCGCTCGGGCGCGAGAGGCAGCGCCCGGGTGTGCTCGCCGGCGAAGACGAACGGCTCGTAGACCTCGTCCGAGAGGATCCACAGATCGTGAGTTTGCGCCCAGGCGACGAGCGCCTCGACCCAGGCGCGCGGCAGGATCCGTCCGCTCGGATTGTTGGGCGTCGAGAAATAGAGCGCGGCGGTCCGCGACGTGCGGCGCGCCTCGAGGCGGGCGACGAGGTCGTCCGCCGAGGCGGCGTCGAAGTCGACCGGCACGGGCACCGGAGCGCCGTGGAAGGAGCGCACGATGCCTTCGATCAGCGGCCAGTAGGGCGCCAGGATGAGCACTTCGTCGCCGGGTTCGAGCAGCGCCCCGGCGACCGCGCCGAGGCCGCCGGTCGCGCCGGCGGCGACCAGGACGTTGTCGCGCTCGAGCACCAGGCCGGTCTTCGCCCGCTCGCGCGCGACGATGGCGTCGAGGAGAGCCGGCAGGCCGTGCACCGGCGCGTAGCGGTGCATGCCGGGAAACCCCGCCACCGTGAGGTCCTCCATCCGGCAGCCCGGTGGCGGCTCCATCCAGGTGTCGCCAACGTGCAGCGGATAGGTCTCGCCGGCGAAGCGTTCGAGACGATGCGCGAGACCCGAATAGACCGACGGGGGAATGCCGGCGAGATGGCCGGCGGATTGCGGAAAACGCGGCATGGGAGTCTCCTGCGGGCAAGCCTCCCGGGCTGGGAACGGGCCTCCGCCCGTGAACTCTACGCCAGGCGCGACGATGTCCTAGAATAAAAACCATGTCCGGGCGTTCGCAGCGCGGCTTCGCCGCCATCGTGGCTCTTTGCGCTCTCGCCCTGTCGGCGCCCTCGACGGTCGCCGCTGACGAACCGGCTGCCTCCACCGAACGGCCGCCCGCCGCGCAGACGTTCACCCTCCCCGATCCGGTCGAGCTTCCGCCCCAGGCGCAGGAGCTCGCCGCGCGCTATCGCGAGGTCTTCCGGACGCTCGCGAGCGGCGACCGCGCCGCCGCCGTCGGGCGGGCCGCGGAGCTCGAGGCCCAGGCGCTCGCCGCCAACCCGGGAAGAGCGGCCGAGTGGCTCACCCTGGCCGACGGCTCGCTCCTCGATGCCTACCTGCAGGCGCGCCCCGACTGCGCCCTGCCGCTCGTCGTCTTCTACCAGCGGCTGGTGCTCGCGCACGCCGCCCGCGGTCGCTACCGGCTGGTGCCGCGCGCCCTGCACGTCACCGACCAGCTGCTGGCGCAGATGACGCTCGCGGCGACCACCCAGGCCGAGCGCCGGCTGACGGCGGATGCCTACGCCGGCTTCGCCGCCGAGCTCCTGACCGTGCCGGCCCCGACCCGCGCCGCGGAGATGCTCAGCCTCGGACTCGAGCTCGCACCCGACGACTTCGACGGCAACATCGCGCTCGCCATCCTGCTGCTCCGCGACCGCCGGCCCAACGACGCCGAGTCGCGGCTCGACCGCGTCCTCAAGGCGCAACCCGGCAACCGCGAGGCCCGGCTGCGGCGCACTCTGATGCGTTCCGGCCTCTCGGCCGACGGCCGCGCCGGCCAGGAGCTCGACAAGCTCGCAACCACCGGCGAGACCGACTGGATCGCCCTCGTCGCCGCGCAGGAGCGCGTAAGGCGCCTGCTCGCCACCGGCGACTACGACCGGTCGATCGCCTTCCTGAACCGGGTTCTCGAGCGTTTCCCCGGCGATTCGTCGCTGCGCGTCGCGTTGGCCTTCGCCGCAGCCCGCTCCACCCACCGGGCGGAGGCCTATCTCGCAGCGCAGTCCGCGCTCCAGACCAGGCCCGCCGCCGGCGAGGGGGCGCGCCGCATTTTCGCCGAGCTGCCGATCCGGCTGCTGCGTCAGCAGACACAGCGCGCCATCGCCGCCGCCGATGCGCGCCTCCCGAGCCTCGCGAGTGCCGTCGCCAGCGCGCCGGTCGCTCCCGCCACGCCGACGCCGCCGGCGAGCGGCGGGCCGGAGACGGCGGCCTCGGCCCCGGCAGGGCGTGCCCGGTGAGCGCGCATCGGCCCAAGTCGGCGGCAGGCAGGCTGGCAGCGGTGCTCGGCGCGCTCCTCGCGGTGCTGGCGCTCCTCCTCCCGGCGCCGCGACTCGAGGCACAGGCCGCGAGGCGGCAGCCGGGCGCCACGGCCGGCGCCGCCCCACTCACGATCGTCTCGCCGCCGGCCGGCGTGCCGGCCTTCGGCACGCTCGAGGTCGTCGTCGATCCCGGCGGCACCGCGCCGCGGAAGGTCGAGTTCTGGTTCAATGGGATCAAGGCGGGCGAGACGAACCGGGCGCCGTGGCAGCTCACCATCGAGACCGGCGAAGAGAACATCGAGCGCCGGCTGCGCGTCGTCGCGACCGACCCCGGCGGCCAGCGCCGGGAGGCGGAGCTCGTGCTGCCTTCGATCCACGTCGACGACGAGCTCGACCTCCCGCTGCAGCAGCTCTACATCACCGCCACCCGCGAGGGCCGGCCGGTGAGCGACCTCAAACGCCGGGATTTCGAGGTCTTCGACATGGAGCACAAGCAGGACATCGTCACCTTCGAGCACGGCGACATCCCGCTCACCGCCGTGTTGCTCATCGACTCTTCGGTCAGCATGGTCGGCCCGCCGTTGCGCGCGGCGCTCGCCGGGGCGCACTCGTTCGCCGCCGGCATGGCCGAGCTGGACGAAGCGATGCTGCTGTTGTTCTCGGACCGTGTGGTCGAGTCGACGCCCTTCACCGCCGACCCCGACCAACTGCTCGCCGGCCTCGACGGCACCGAAGCACGCGGCGGATCCGCCGTCAACGACCATCTCTTCCTCGCCCTCCAGGTGCTCGAGAAGCGCCAGGGGCGTCGCGTGGTCATCCTGCTCTCCGACGGCGTCGACGTCGAGAGCCTCCTCTCTGCGGCGCAGGTGAACGAGATCGCCGTCCGCAGCCAGGCGTTGATCTACTGGATTCGCGCCTCGGCCGAGCCGTTCGACCTCCTGCAGCGCTCGGCCTGGCGCAATGTCGTCGAGCACTCCACCGAGATCCGCCAGCTGGCGGCGATGGTCGATGCCTCCGGCGGCCGGCGGATCGACATCGAGCGCTACGAGGACGCCGAAGGCGCCTTCCAGCAGATTCTCACCGAGCTGCGCCAGCAGTATGTCGTCGGCTACTACCCGAAGCGCTCCCGGCACGATGGCGTCTGGCACCCCGTCCGCGTCGGAGTCGAACCGAAGGGCGTCCTCCTGCGCACCCGCGACGGCTACTACGACGACTGATGACCGGACCCGAGCTCCCGCCGGATCCGGCGTTTTCGGCCCCGGCAGCCCCAGCGGCGATCGACCCGCGGCGCGCCACCCTGCTCGGCATCGTCCTTTTCCTCTTCATTCCGGTGGTGTTGTTCCTCTTCGTCGCCCACCCCCGGCCGGTCGCGGCGAGCCTCGTTGCCGGTCTGTTGCTGATGGTCGGGCACCGCTTTCTGGCGCGCCCCTACATGCTGGCGACGCGGCCGCACAAGTGCGTCTGGTGCAACCGGTTCTTCACCGCCGGAGGGAGCGGCGCCCGCGCTCCGCATCGGGCCGTCGAGCTCGCGCAAGGCGGCGCGTTGCCACCGCTCGAGCTCCTCGCCTGTGCCGCGCACGTCGCGCCGACGCGGCGCTTCTTCGCCTTCGTCGACCGCTGCCGTCAGCCGCTGCGCCTGGGCATCGGCCTGCCGCTCGGCCTGCTGCTCGGCTCGCTCATCGCCTACTCGGCCGGAGTCGGCGACTGGACCGCCTCCGCGACGGCGCTCTTCCGGCTCGCCGTCGGCCTCGCCGTCCATCTGGCCGCGCTCGGCCCCTGGCTCGGCGCGCCGCGGGAACGCAGCGGCGCCGCCTTCCCGGTGCACAACTTCTATCTCCTCGGCATCCGCGCCATCCTGTGGATCTTCCGCCTCGTCGGCATCTGGTGGATCGTCGCCGGCGGCAGCTACTGGCTGCGGGCAGCCGGACTCCTCGCCTAGCCGCGGCGGGCAGACCTCCCGCCCCTACTCCACGATCACCGTCACCGCCCGCGAACGCGCGGCGGTGAAGGGGATCCGCGCCTGGAAGGTGTGCTCGCCGGGGACGAGCGGCCAGCGCAGGTCGAAAGGTGGGTCGACGGTGCGGAACGGCCGGCCGTCGACGTACCAGACCAGCTGGGAGGCCGCCGGCTCGACCACGGCGGTGAGCGCCAGGGTGTTTTGTGCCGGTGGCGTTTCGGGATCGAGCAAGAGCCTCAGGCCGGTCTCGGGGGAGGTGATCTCGATCGTCGCCAGGGCGGTTCCGGCGAGCGTCGGGGCGCTGGGAGCGAGCGCCCCGGCAGAGTCCGCGGCGGAGTCGCCGGGCGGCGCGGCGGCGGCCTCGCTGTAGGCGTTGGCGGACGACGACGCCAGCCAGCGGGCATACCGCGGGGGCAGGTCGACGAAAGTGCGGACGTCGACGAACTGCGCCGGGGTCGCGGCGGTGGCGATCCGGTCGTTCCGCCGGTCGACCGCGAGCAGCCGGTGGACCGCGCACTCGCCGAGGGCGGCGAGCTCGCCGCCTCCGCTCTCCCCATCCCGCCCGTTGCCGCTGCCCGGCAGCCATTCGATCACCACGCGGTCGCAGCCCGCGGTGGCACGCTGGCCCGACAGGGCGCAGAGCTTCACGCTGCGGTAGCCCCGCGGAGGTGGAAAGTCCAGGCCCTCCAGTCCGTCCATGGCGTCGCCGTGCAGATGCTCGACGACCGACTGCGCCAGCCGCGCCGCGATGCGGTAACCGGAGAGCGCCGTCATCGGCCGCTCGTCGGGGTGTCCCACCCAGACGCCGACCAGGTAGCGTTTCGACCAGGCGACCGTCCAGGCGTCGCGATACTGGGAGGAGGTGCCGGTCTTCACCGCCACCGCAAACGGATACTCGGAGAATCCCATGCGCGGGAAGGTCGGCAGACGCGCCTGGGGATCGGCGAGGAACAGCGTGACCAGCCGGGCGGTCTCCTCCGAGAGCAGACGCTCCCCGGCGGTCGCCGTCGAGGCCGCCGCCGCGCCGCCGGCCCCCGCCTCGAACCAGCGCAGCTCGTGCAGCGAGCCATCGCCGGCGAGCGTCGTGTAGGCCGTCACCAGACGCTCCAGCGTGACCGGCAACGAGCCGATCGCCAGCCCGAGGCCGTAGCGCTTCGCCGGACGCTCGTGATGATGCAGGCCGAGCTCGGCGAGGAAGCCGTAGGCCTCGTCGAGGCCGAGCCTGGCCAGCAGGGCGACCGCCGGCACGTTGCGCGAGTTGGCGAGCGCCACCCGCGGCAGCATCGGTCCGAGAAAGCGCCCGTCGGAGTTGAGAATTCCCGAGGGTCCCGGCTCGAGGTCGTCGAGGATCGTCGCCGGCGTGATCGTCCCGCGCTCGAGCGCCTGGGCGAAGAGGAACGGCTTGAGCGCGCTCCCCGGGCTGCGCTCGAGGCGGAGGTAGTCGATCGCCCCGGCATGGTCGGCGTCGAAGTAGCCGGTCGACGAAACCGCCGCGATCACTCGCCAGCTCTGGCGATCGACGACCATCACGGCGGCGTTGCCGGCGCCGCGATCGGCGGCGTCGCGCACCGTTCGCCAGGCGAGCGCCTCGACCTCGCGCTGGAGATCGAGGTCCAGCGTCGAGGAGATCAACGGCTGGCGGCGGCGGAGCTCGGCCGGCACCAGCGCGTCGTAGTGCAACAGCGCATGCAGAGCGGCCTCGGCGCGTTCCCCTTTCCACGGCAGCGCGAGATGGTCGATCTCGGCGTTGGCGGCCGCGAGATCGACGGCGGAGAGCGTCCCGCGGGCGCCGAGCAGATCGAGAATCTCCCGCCCGCGGCGGATCGCCCGGCGGCGGCCGTCGGGCTCGTACGGATCCATGCGCGACGGCGACTGCGGGATCGCCGCCAGGAAGGCGATCTCGGCCCACGAGAGGTCCGCGACCGGCTTGTCGAGATAGCGCCGGGCGGCGTAAGCGATACCGTGGATGCGGTGGCCGTAAGGCACGATGCGCAGGTAGTGACGCAGCACGCCTGCGCGGCCGTAGCGGCCGGTGGCGATCCAGGCGGTCGCCGCCTCGAGCGCCTTGCGCAGATAGCCGCGCGCCCCCGGATGCTGCAGCCGCGCCACCTGCATGGCGAGCGTCGACGCTCCGGAGACCCGCTCGGCGCTCGTCAGGTTCTGCTTCAGGGCGCGGGCGATCGCCAGCGGATCGACGCCGGGATGCAGCCAGAAGCGGCGGTCCTCGATCGCCAGCGTCGCCGCGACGACGCGCTCGGGGAGCTCTTCGACCTCCCAGAACCCGAGGCGCTCGTCTTTGGGGTTCGCGCGGTCCGGCAGCTCGCCGACGAAGCGTCCGGCGCGGTCGCGCACCAGCAGCGTCGGCGCCGGCGCGATGAACGTCGAGCGCCAGAAGGCGACGGCGACGAACGCCGTCCACGCCAGCACGATCGGCGAGAGCGCCAACAGCCAACGTCTGTGGGAGCGGAGAAACGAGTCCACCGGGCCCATCCTAGCGTCTACCGCAGGAGCCGGCGCCGATCGCTAGGGGACTGTGGCGCTCCAGCGCGCCGTGCCGGAGCTCTCGAAGCCGTCCCAGAAGACCGTCACGACGTTGGCGAAGCAGTAGATCCGGCGCAGGTTGTCGCAGGTGTTGGCGAAGCCCTCGGTCCAGCGCTCCGAGCGCGCCAGGTCCTGTCCACCGAAAGTGCCGAAGAACGCCGCCGAGTTGGTGGTCCAGCCGAAGCAGCGGTCCGGCGTCTTGGTGCCGTCACCGTAGGTCCCGGTCTGGGTGCCGTAGGGGATGCTGGCGTAGCTGCCGTGCTCGTCGACATGCAGGCTGTTGACGGCGAAACCGTCGATGAGATCGGCGTGCGAGTTGGCGATCGGATAGTGGTCCACCCGGCGGAACGGGGCGTCGAGAGTGACACGATCGCGCGCGTCGTGGCCGCCGTCCGACAGCCAGGCGACGAACGACTCGGGCGCCGGCAGGTGGGCGGCAGCGGCGAGATTGCGGCAGACGTTGTCGCCGGCGGCGAGGCCGGTGGCGCCGCCCGCCTGCGGCCAGGCTGAGAGATCCCCCTGGCCGGTGGCCGAGCTGACGAAGGCGAGCGCCGCCGGCGACCAGCCGAGGTTGAACGGCTGGCTCGCCCCCGGTTCGAAGCAGAGCAGCCTCAGGGTGTCGTTGCAGTCGTACCAGCTCGAACCGGTCCAGCCGTAGGCGCTGCTCTGTGAGTTCCCGCGCATCCCCGATTCGAGGACGTCCGCGCTGGTCCAGCCGAGACAGGTGGCCGGGTCGGCGATGCCGTCGGCGTCGGTCCCCGTCCAGTAGTTGCCGGCGGCGAAATCGGGCTCGTCGCCGTTCTCGTCGAGCAGGATCGGGCGATAGATCACCTTCTCCGGCCCGGTGAGCTCGGCGAGCGACGCCGAGAACGGTGTGATGCCGTTCGAGAGGTACCAGGGCCCGCCTCCCGGCTGGACGCCGCCGCAGCCGGTCGCCTTCTTGCCGGTGAGACCCTGGACGTGGCAGTAGGCATCGGTGGTCGAGGTCGACAGCCAGGCCCGGTAGGTCGTCGGGTTCGGCAGCGTTGCAGCGGCCGCCCGCGCGCGACAGATCGAGTCCGCCTTGTCGAGCGCGGTGGCGCCGGTCGCGCCGGCCCAGGAGGAGAGGTTGCCGGTGCCGGTCACCGAGGTGACGAATGCGCGGCGGGTGACCGCCGCCGCGGGCGCCGCAGCGAGTGCCGAGAGAGTGCAGAGGACGACGGTTCGAACGGTAATGCGGGCGATCGACAGCTGAGTCAAGTGGAATTCCCCCTGCAGATGGATTCGCAGAGAGCGGGATTCCGGGGCCACCACCGCAGAGCACGGCGACCGGAATGTGAGGCCCGGGCTCGCTCATAGGCCCCGGGGATCGAGTCGGGCGGTTCTGTAGCGCGTGCGCGGGGCTGTGTGAGACTTCGCCCTTCAGGAGGTGCTCCGTGAACCTTTCCACGCCTGCGACCGGTCCCTGGTATTGGCTGCCGATCGCTCTCGTCGTCGCCGGCAACATCGCCTATCACGTCGGCCTCAAGGGGATGCCGGGCGGAATCCACCCGCTGTCGCCGCTGGTCGCACTCTTCGCGACCTCGGCGGCCGCGACACTCGCCCTGCGGCTGCTCACCGGGCGCGGCCAGGACCTGCGGGCGGAGCTCGTGCTGGCCGGCTGGCGGCCGTTCGCTGTCGGCATCTCCATCGTCGCCATCGAGCTCGGTTTCCTGCTCGCTTATCGCGCCGGCTGGCGGATCTCGGCCGCAGTGGTGACCGCCAACATCCTGGTCGCGATCGCCCTGCTCGCGGTGGGCGCGCTCGCCTTCCGTGAGCCGGTGACCCTCCCTCGCCTCGCTGGCATCGCCACCTGCCTCGCCGGCCTCTGGCTGCTCTCGCGCGGTTAGCGCGGCACGCGCGCCGGTGGGATCGCCGACGACCAGCGCAGGCGCGTCGAATCGGGACCAGACACGCAGGGCCGTGCCGAGAGCGATACGATCCCCTCCTCGAAAATGCGCCAGTCGCTCTTCTTCGCCCTGACCCTGGTCCTGGTCGCGCCACTCGCGCGGGCGGCCGAGACTCCCCCAAGCGGCGGAGCCCTGCCGCCGATCGCCTGCGTCGAAGCGACGCGGGCGGCGCGTATCGCCGCCGCCAAGGGGGACGCTGCCGGCGCCCGCCAGAAGCTCGAGGCGGCGATCGAGCTGCCGGGCTGCGAGCTCGCGGCGCTCTCCCGGCTGGTGACGATGCTGCGCGAAAGCGCCGATGCGGCGGCGCGCTTCGCCGAGCTCCGCGACCGGCTCGCCGCGCGCCTGCGCGATCCGGCGACGGAGATCCCGGACGGCCTCCTGACCCAGCTGGCGGGCGCCCGCAGCGACCGGGCGGGCGACGAGCTGCTCCTCGACGCCCTGCTGGCGCGGCGCGCCGCCGTCGCGGCGAACCCTGCCCCGGGTTCCGGCGGAGCCCAGCTGGAGGAACTGCTTCACGTCCTCGCCGAGCTCGAGCTCCGGCTCGACCGCGACGACGAGGCGCGGGCGACCTTCGGCCAGCTCCTCGAGCTCGCCCCGACCGACGGCCTGCGCTGGCGGGTGCTGATGCTCGACGTCGACCGCGAGCGTTGGGAGAGCGCCGAGGCGCTGCTCGCGCCGATGCTCGCCGACCCGCAGGCGCCGGAGATGCTGCGCTACCTGCACGCAACGGCCCTCGCCCATCTCGGCCGCTTCGACGAGCTGATGCGGCTCCTCGACCAGCTCGCTCCGCCGCCTCCGGCGGCGCCGGCCGCGAGCCCCGTTGCGCCCTCGAGCCCGGCCGAGGCGGTCGACCTGACGCCGGAGACGAGCCCCGTCGCCGACTTCACCGGTCTCCTGCTGCAGACCGCCTGGGCGATGCGCGACGCCGGCCGCGATGCCGACGCGGCGACGCTGTTCCGGCGGGCGCTCGTCTACGTCCCCGACAGCGCCGAAGCGCAGGGGGCTCTCCTCCACCTTTACGGCACGGCCGAAGAGCGCGCCGCCTCCGCCGCCGCGGCGGAGAACCGGCGCGCGCAGGAGACCGACCCGCAGCGGCTTTTCGAGGAAGGAAGCGACCTGCTCGGCGCCGGCGACGCCAAGGGGGCGCGAGAGCTCCTGGCCCGCGCCGCCCCGGCGCTCGAGGGGAGCGGCTACGCCGAGCCCGCCTGGTACAACCTCGGCACGGCGAATTTCAAGCTCGAGCGCTGGGCCGAGGCCGCCGACGCCTTCGCGCAGGCGTTGGCGGTGAATCCCGATCGCCTCGAGAGTCTGTGGAAGCGCGCCCTGGCGCTCCATCACCTCGAACGCTGCGCCGAGGCGGTGGCGCTCCTGCGCACGGTGCTCGAGCGCGAGCCGGCGAAGCGCGACGCGCACTACTACCTCTCCGGCTGCTACGCCAAGCTCGGCGACGCCGCCGCGGCGGCGCGCGAGAGCGCGCTGTTCAACGCCAAACCCTGACCTCCGGCACCGCCGCACGCCTGCTGCGGCGACGGCGGACGCGGCTCAGAACTCCTTGACGTAGCGGCGGAAGTCGTCGTCGGCCGCGGCGACCGGGCCGTAGACCGCGCGAAAGGCGGCGAGCTGCGGATAGCCCTCCGCGAGATAGAGCAGCAGCTGCGGGAAGCGGCTGGCGGCGCTCTCCGGGCTGCCGTCGCGCAGGTAGTGCACCAATAACCAGGACGAGGCGTAGAAGAGCCGCGAGCGCTCGCCGTAGAAGATCTCGGGGGACGCATCGAGCAGTTCCTTGACGCCCAGGCCCTTGCCCTTGCGCAGCGCCGTGCGCGCCTCGTCGAGATTGAAGCCGGCTTCGGTGCGGAAGCCGGCGACGGAGCTGCCCTGAAAGGCGAACTTGTGGGCGAAGGTCTTGCCCGGCTGCAGCCGCCCCTTCTGCACCGCCGAGTTGCCGACGTACTCGGCGAAGCCCTCGCCGAGCCAGCGCGGCAGCGCGACTCCGGGGCGGAGGATGTGGCGGTCGAGGAAGGCGTGGGTCGCCTCGTGCAGCAGAATGTTCATGATCTCGTCGTTGGTCGGCTGCTCGAGGCTGAAGGCGATCACCCCGGTCCCCGAGTAGTAGCCCGAGGAGCCGTCGCCGAAAGGATAGTTGGCGACGAACGCCTGGTACTGGCTGCGCGTGCGATAGACGAAGACGAGGAGCTTGTACGGCTCCGGCTGGAGCTCGACGCCAGGCAGCAGCTCGGCCGCCAGGACGTTGAAGATCGCCTCGAGATTTCCTCCGATGACCGAGGCGACGCGCGGATCGTCGGCGTCGGTGCGGACGATGAAGCGCGGCGTCGCGGCTTCGGTCTTCTTCTTGGCGTCGAGGTATTCGAGCGCGGCGCGGCCTTCGGCCTCGAGCATGCCGCGGCGCATCGTCAAGGGGAGGGCGAGGATCGCCGCGCGGCGCTCTTCGAAATCGGCGCCGGGCATCGCCGCGAAGACATGACTCCTCTCCTCGACCGCCGCCTTGACCGGGAAGCGCACCCGCCAGTCGAGGGTGCTCGCCACCGGCTTGCCGTCCTTGGTCGCTGGCGCGAAGCGCCATTCGGAGAGCGTCTCCACGACCTCCTTGCGGAAGAAGGCGTCGAAGTCGCTCGCCGGCGTGATCGACCGCACCTCGACCGCCGACACCCGCCCGCGCTCGTCGATCGCCAGCCGCACCGCGACTTCAGGAGATAGACCGCTGCCCGCCGCCTCGTCCGGCACCATGAGCTGCGGCGTCCGGATCGCGAACGGCCCCTCGGCGACCGCGGCGCCGGTCGTCACGACGACCGCGAAAAGCCCTGCCAGCAAGCGGGACTGCAGGAAGTTCACCAGCCGATCCTAGCCCGCTTTGACTTTCGGCTCGCCACCGTGCCCCCGAAGGTTCCGTGCCGATGGAGGGCCACGGCAAGGAGCGACGAGGGAAATACGTCCTTCTCCGAATGGCGGAGAGACTTGACGATATGCACGATCGTACATACACTGATCGGAGTTATGAATGGGACCCGGAAAAGGCGGCGGCGAACCAGCGCAAGCACGGCATCGACTTCGCGAACGCCGTCGGCGTCTTCGACGACGATCGGGCGCTTACGATCCGGGATCTCGATTCCGATCGAGAGGATCGATTCGTCACTGTCGGCATGGATCGACGGGCGCGGATCCTCGTCGTCGTCTTCACCCTGCGAGGAGAGCTCGTGCGCCTGATCTCCGCCCGCAAGGCCAACAACTGGGAGCGTCGCCAGTACGAGGAGGCATGATGCGGGATCGCTACGATTTCTCGAAGGGCGTCCGCGGACCGATCCTGCCTCCGGAACCGGGCAAGACGCGCATCACCATACGCCTCGACAACGAAGTGCTCGAGTGGTTCCGCGCCGTCGTCGAACGGGCCGGCGGCGGCAACTACCAGAGCCTGATCAACGCCGCCCTGCGCGACCACATCCGCCGCACCGACGAACCGCTCGAAGCGACTCTCCGCCGGGTCGTGCGGGAAGAGCTGGCAGCGCGAAAGTAGACCGCGCCGCCTCCAACTCAGTCCCCCGGCTCTGCCGGGCGGACGACGCTCACTGTCGCTCCCGCGCTGGTGCCGATCTGGCTTCCGTCGTACATCATCTCGGCCTTGGCGGGCGGCTGGATGAAGTCGCCCTGCACCTGGGCGCGGGTGCGGAAGTAGAAGTCGTAGGTCCCCTTCGGCAGCTCGTTGAAGTAGAAGGCGACCTGGTCGTCGAGGTAGGCGGCGTAGGTCGGCGTCAGAGTCAACGTGCCCGCCGGCTTCGCCTCCGGCGGCGCGGTCTCGAGGCGCGGGTTGAGCGGCTCCATGCCGGCGGCGAGCGGCACGACGACGGCGATGAAGTTGCGATTCGCCGGATTCACCACCTGCACGTGCTCCTCCACCACCTCGCCGACGGTCAGGGAGATCCTCGAGCCCGGCGTCTCGAGCGCGAGGCGCTCCGGCGGCGTGCCCGTGGCGGCTTCGAGGCGATAGACGAGCAGCTCGCGCGTCACTACGAAGCCGTCGCGCCGCGGCGCCGCCTGCGAGCCGGGAGCGGCCGGCAGGTACGACAGCTCGGCACGCGCCGCGACGACCGAACTTTGCGCCTCCGGCGCGGGGCCCGTGCTCACCAGCGTCAGCGACGCCGGACCGGCCTCCGTGCTCTGCCAGAACGCCGTCGGCGAACCGACACCCAGCGTCAGGGCGGTCGACGAACCCGGCGACGAAACGGTCAACGACGCCCCGGCCCCCTCCATCCTCCCTTTACTGAGCATTTCCGTGAGCGCCAGGATCGCCGACGCATTCGCGTTCGTCGAGCCCCAGCCGTCCCCGGTGCCGCGCGAAATCAAGGCATCCGAGAGAATCGAGAACTTCTTCGTCTTCTCCGCCTCGCCCGAGCGCCCGGCGAGCGCGCGCGTCATCTCCGCCAGAGTCCGCGCCTCCGAAGTGAGCAGCATGCCCGAGACCAAAGTCCGCCGGTCCTGCAGGCCGCCGTAGGTCTCCTTGCCCTGATAGAGCCGCACGATGAAGCCCTTCCACAGCTCGTCGGCGAGCGGCGCCACCGACGGCGCCGTGCCGAGCCCGGCGCGATCGAACGCCGTGACGACGTTGGCGACGTTCTCGAGGTCGAGGAACTGCGCCCGGCGGGCGAGCTCGTTGCCGTAGGCGGCGTCGAACTTGCCCAACCGCGCGAGGGCCCGCAGCGCCCAGGTGCGCTCCGACCACGACTCGCCGTCGGCGAAGCCGGAGTAATCCGAGCGCAGCGCCTGCTCGAGCGCCCGCGTCAGGCGAGAAAGGAGCTCGGCGTCCACCGTGTAGCCGCCTTCGCGCGCCTCGGCGAGGAACTCGGCGACCCACGAGGTCAGCGCGACCGAGCCGGCCGAGCCCGGCCAGTAGGCCACCAATCCGTTCGGCTGCTCGACCAGCGGAATCCAGTCGAGGGTGTCCTTCACCGCCCGGTCGAGCGCCGCTTCTCCGCCGTCGAGATGCAGCACATCGCGGAAGCGCCGCAGCGCGAGCTGCGCCCGCGCAGTGGAGAGACGCTGCTCGGTGCAGCCGTAGGGATAGCGCAGCAGGAAGTCGAGCCCGGAAGCGAGCTCGAGGATTCCCGGCTCGTTCGACGCCAGGAGCTTGCGCCGCAGCGAGCCCGGGCGCGCCGCCTCGGCGGCCTCCGGCAGCTTCCACGGCGTGCCCGGCACCAGCGTCGCGAGCGCCGTCGCGACGACGCGATCGCGGTCGTCGCGCAGCGGCAGCCGCACCTCCACCGCGTCGCCGGCGCCGTCCGAGTTGCGCTCGGCACCGATGCGGAAGAGCACCTCGCTGCGCGTCAGTTGGCCGTTGGCGTCGTAGCCCGGGGTCGGGATCGTCACCGGGAAGTCGAAGCGCTGGGCGCGATTCGCCACCCAGGTGAACGCCTGCGTGGCCGGGCCGTCGAGGTCGACGCCCTCGAACCGCGCCGACACCTTGCCGGGGCCGACCTCGCCCTCGACCACCCGGCCGGTCGCGCCGGCAAGGAAACGATCGCCGGGGCGCACGAAGCGCGGCAGCGCCGGTTGCACGACGACCGGCTGGCGCACTTCGAGATGACCGACAGCGAAGCCGAAGCGCTCGACCCCCGAGACCGCCTTGGCGCGCAGCTTGAAATTCGTCAGGTCGTCGGAGAGCTTCACCCTGACCCGTGCGACGCCGTCCGCGCCGACGACGATCGTCGGGTTGTAGTACGGCACCGCCTGGAAATTCTTGCGGATCGTCTGGCGGTCGAGGAGATTCTTGCCCTCCTCGCCCTCGTCGCCGCCGGGCCGCTCGACAAACGGCAGGAAGCCGAAGATGAGCGACCGTGTGTCGCGAGCCGAGAAGAAAGAGCGCACCGCGGCGAGGAACGACGGCAGCGGATCGAGCCGCGCCTCGCGGCCGAGCGCGAGCACCGCCTGATCGACCAGCCAGAGCGTTACCTCACCCGAGAGCGGCTGGCCATCGGGGTCTTTCAGTCGGATCGCGATTTCGATCTCCTGCGCCGGCCGCGCGCGCTCCGGATACTCGAGCTCGACCACCAGGCGGTTGTCCTTGGGCTCGACGTCGAGCCAGGCGGTGGCGCCGAAGGTGGACGGCCGGCCGAGATCGGTGGCGTTGCCGGGGACCGGCTTCGTCCCGGCGAGCCGGCCGCGCAGCAGCAGGAAGTGCACCGGCAGGCGCGGCGCCCAGTCGCCCTCGATGGGCAGCTCGAACGTCGCCTGGCCGCCACGCACCGGCAGCCAGCTGTAGCGGTTGCCGTCCGGCGCCTCGACGACGGCGAGCGCCTCGCCGTTCTGGAACGGGCTCTGGAGGACGAGCTTCGCGCGCTCGCCGGGCTCGTATTTCGCCTTGTCGGGCGTGACCTGGAACACCGCCGCCGGCGGCTTCTCCCAGGCGACCGGCTCACCGCCGCCGGCGAAGAGATCGACGGCGACCGTCTGGGCGCGGCCGAGGCGGTCGTGCGCTTCGAGCTCTACGACGTAGACGCCGGCCTCGGGGAGCTCGAGCTCGATCGCTTGCGCCTCGGTGCCGGAAACGACCTGGCGCTCGAGGACCTTCTCGTCCACCACCTCGGTGATGTAGCGCGCCACGCCGTCGGAGAAATCGCTGGCGCGCAGGTGCGCATGCCACTGGCGGTGGATCAGCCGTAGCGTGACTTTCTGTCCGGCAATGGGCTTGTCGTCGGGGCCGACGACGAGGAAGCGCGGTTTGAGCGGTCCGGCGCCGGTCGCGCGCTCGACGTAGCGCGGTACCTCGAGACCGAGAACGAACGGCGGCAGCGCCACGATCGAGCGCGTCGAGGTCACCGTCTGATCGTCGGCGCCCACGACCGTCGCTTCGACGACGTAGGTGCGCGGCTGCGCGGTCGCCTCGACCGCCGGATTCAGGGTCAGCTTCGCGTGTCCCGATTCGTCCGTGCTGTCGGTGCGCTCGAGCGCCGGCGTCGATTCGAAACGGGCGACGCGCGAGAAGCGACCGTCCGAGGAGTAGAAAAAGCCGGTGCGCGCCTTGGGCGTCCACTCGTAGGGGAACTGGGTGACCCGCCAGGCGACCGGCCGCGCCGCGACCCTTCCGCCGGCATAGTAGGAGGCCGTCAGATCGACGTCGAACGGCCGGTCGAGCGCCGCGCGCTCCGGGGCATCGAGCCGCACCTCGAACTGCGGCAGGCGGTACGCCTCCTTGCGGAAGCTCGCCGTACCGCTCAGCCCGAGATCGCTGTCGGGGAACTCGAAGCGCACGCGGTAGGTGCCGGTGGGCAGATCCTTCTCGTCGAACTTCCGGTCGAAGCTGCCGTTGTCGGCGACGGTCAGGGGATAGCGCCAGACGAGGTCGCCGGGCCCCTCGACGACGAGGAATCCGGGACCGGAGAGGGCCTCGAGATGCCCCTGGTAGCGCTGGCGCAGAAAGCCCTTGATGTAGACCGGTTCGGCCGGGCGATAGACCGGCCGCTCGACGAAGATGTGCGCCAGCCCTTGCGGCTGCTCGCCGCGCCAGCCGAGCTCCTCCTGCGTCCATTGCAGCCAGCTCTCGCCGGACTCCGACCAGCTGCCGTTGGCGAAGCTGTCGGGAGCGTGTTGCGGATCGAGCACCAGCAGGTCGTCGCCGCGCCGGACGACGATCCGCCGGACCTCCCGGCGCACGCCATCTTCGCTACCCGGAGCTTTCCAGGCGACCTTGCCCGCAACGTCGGTGGTGCCGCGGAAGAGCGCCTCCCAGGCGACGTCGCTCCGCCCGCGGCGCACCGCCCCCTCGACGACGACCTCGGCGCCGGCGAGCGGCTGCGCGCTGGCGAGAGAGGTGACGACGAAGAGCGTGCGCTCCGCCTCCTCGAGCGTCGTGAGCGCGAGATCGGTCACCTGCAGACGCATCCAGCTGCGCTGGCTTCCGGCATCGCTGCCGTTCACCCGGCGCAGGCCGACGAGAAAGCTGCCCGCGGCTCCGGGCCCGGCGAGTCGGGCGAGATGCGGCGCGAGATCGAGACCGAACGCCGCCCCCGCGCCGTCACGGCGCAGCGGCAGATCGACCAGCGCCGAGATGCCGGGCGAGCCGAGGGCGGCGATCTGTTGCGCCAGCGCGGCCGGCGAGATGCCCGAGTCGACGTCGGCGAACGGTTGCGGGCGCTCGCCCGGGCCGGGCGGCCGCTGGTTCTCGTCGACCTCCACCGGGCGGTCGGGGAACGGCCAGAACGAGCGGTCGAGCGGATCGATCTTGTAGACACGCAGGTCGAGCCGCTCGTCGCCGCGGCCGGCGAGCGGCACCATCTGCGGCGCCGGCTGGGCGCCGCTGCGCTCGACCACCCCGGAGGCGGCGGCCCAGTGCAGGAAGGGCGCCGGGCGCGCGAACGACAGCGTCAGCTCGTTCGCCGCCGTGAGATCGAGCCCGCGACCGCTCTGGTCGCGCATCGCCGCCGGCGCGAGCGTCACGCGGTAGGCGGTTTCGCGGGCGAAGTCGCCGCGCGCCTCGAGGCGCTTGCCGGTGAGGGTGAAAGCGAGGTTCGCGACCGCCGGCGTGATACGGACGAAGTTGCGGCCGGCGATCGCGGCACTCGCCGAGGCCCCCTCGCCGGCGGACGTGGTCTCGAGCGCCGCATTGAACTCGACGACGATCGCCGGGTCGGACTCTTCGCAGGCGAGCGCCTGTTCGCTGGGGTAGCGCGCGCCGCTCGCGACCACCGGCAGCTGCGTCCGGCGGCAGCCGAAGCGCACGGCGCGGAACGGCTCGGCGGTCGCGAAGACGAGCTCGCTCACCGCGCCTGCCGAGGAGGCGGCTCCCGCCGCTGCGAGCGCGGCGCTCTTCTCCGTCGCGTCGGCGAGCCGCAGGGCGAAGCGGACGAAGACCTTGCGCCCGAGCGGAATCGGCTGCCGCAGACGCAAGACGTAGCTCGCGGCATCGCCGGGCGCCGCGCGCTCGACGCTCTTGACCTCGAAATCCTGACGCGACAGCCGCCGGGTGTCGTCGCCGGCGAGGCCAGGCAGCGGCCGATGCTCGATCGTGAGCGCGCGCGCCAGGGCCTCCGGCGCGATCGGCTCCGGGAAGGTGAGCCCGATCGTCTCGATCGGCGGCAGACCCTCGGCGCCGTGTCTCGGCTCGCTCGCCGTCGGCGCCGCCATCAACGTCGACAGGCGGAAGCTCTTGCCCTCCACCTTGACCGTGACGGTCGCGAGCGGCGGCCAGGGCTCGGCCGGGCGGAACTGCAACGTGCGCGCATCGAGCCAGGTGAAGGCGCCGGGCTGCGCCGGCGCGAGCTGGACGAAGCGCGCCGGCGCGTCTTCGGCGCCGCCGGCGGCGGGCCCGGTGGGCGCGGCGAAGAAGATCGTCAGCGGATCCCAGCGCCGCAGGAACTCATCGGGGACGACGGTCGTCGTGCCGGGCTTGCCGACCTGCGCGGAAAGCGCCACCGCAACGAAGAACAACGGCAGAAAAACCCGGAGCTTCATCTCACTTCTCCTCGCCGCCGTCATCGCTCAACTCGCTCTCTTCGGTCCACTCGCCTTCGTCCGTCGTCTCGTCGTCGTAGATCGCTTCGTCCTCGTCCCCGGCAGCCGGCGCGGCGCGCACGCCGAGCCAGTCGGCCGGCAGATCCTCCGCGCCCGCTGCACCGGCGACCGCGGGTATCTCACCGCCGGCGAGCGCGAGGAAGCGCCGCGCCTCCTCTGGCGGCGGGCCGGTCCCCGGCGGCGCGGCGCCGACGAGCGCCGGCCGGATCCGCGCCGGGCGCCCTTCCGCCGGCGCGGCGACGACCAGCGCGTAGTCGCCGACGGCGAGGTCGGCCCACTGCACGACCCCCTGGCCGAGAAATCGGCCGTCGGCGGCGAAGAGCAACGTCTCGACGCCGCCCTGATCGGCGCGCACGCCCACCCCCACGGCGCCCGGATGCGCAACATGGAAGCCGTAACCGCGGCTGTCGCCCGGCGCCAGGAGCGACTCGCCACCAAGCCCTTCGGCGAGCGCCTCGAGCGGCAGGACGACGATCGTCACCGTGCCGGTCAGGTCCTCGCCGGCGAGCGCGCGCAGGGCGATGCGCGAACGGCCGGCCGGCAGCACGGCGTCGAAGTGCGCCCCCTCCGGGTAGACCTCGAAGCGTCCGCGAAGGGCGATCAAGTCGCCGACGAAATTCTGGTCACGGATGCTGTCTACGGCGACGGCCAGCGCGCCCGTGCTGCGAATCTTCAGCAGCGATGGAACATCGATTTCGACGTCGTACGCCTCCGAAGCGCTGTCGAGGTTGACGACTGCCGGCAGTGCGAGCTCGGTCGCGGGCCGGTCGGCTCTGAATTCCGGGTCCGCGGCGAGCGTGCTTCCGCCATCTTCGACCCAGGCCGAAACCAGTCCAGGATCATGCTCGAAGCGCAGCGAGCCGCCTGCCGACGTGATCTCGAAGTCGCTGCCACGCTGAATGCGTCCGTCGCCGCCAACGAAGAGCGCCGCGCGCGCGCCGCGCAAGTGCAGACGCCGCGGTCCGCCGGCGGCTGTGACTACCGGCACGCGAAAAGCTCCAGTAGAGAGAAAGCGCTTCTCGAAACGCCGCTGATCGGTGAGCGCGGACTCAGCTGTCGCCGAAGACGCAGCGGCTGAGGCGCGCGGAAGGAGCTCGAGACCGATCTCTCCCGGCGAATGCTCGCCGCCGAAGACCACTAGACGACTCGAACGAGTGAGGAGGGTCTCGGTCGTAGCGGCTGTCGGCGCCCAGACAAGCGCTTCGCCGTCGTCCTCTGCATCCGCGTTCGGCGGGGCGAACGCCAGTACAGAGGCACCGGGTGCAAGCGTCAACTGCAGATCCTTCTCTCCCGTCGGTAGCTCGAGGAGGCGCGCTTCGCCTGCGCCGACCGTGGCGCGCCCGGCACCCCAAGCCATTCGCTCGCTGGAGGCATTCGTCGTGAGCCAGCCCGAGAGTCTGGCCTCGACCGGGCTCGACCCGGAATTCCAGAGCTCCACTGCTCTTCCTTTGCCGGCGCTTTTCGCGCTTCGTACGCGACTCCCGCTCGTCGGGCCCCAGGCCGTCGACGGCCCGATCGTGCCGCGGCCGTCGAGGAAGCCCAAAACCGGCTCGCCCGCCATCGCTTCGAGCTCGACGACGGCGGCGCCGCCGTCGGCGACGTCGCAAGTGATCGGCGTGCCCGCCGGCAGAACGAGCGCGAGCGCTGTACCCTCGCCGACGCGCGCGCGGCGCGCCTGGACGCGAACGCTCTCGCCCTCCGCAACCGCCGCCGCCAGCGGCATCGCCAAGCCGACCGGGGCGAGCGTCGGCGCAGCGCGCTCGAACGTCGAACCGGCGGCGAGCGCCTGCAGGAGCTCGGGGGCATCCCCCTCCGGCGACTCCCGCCGGAAACAGCCGGGCTCCGCGAGGTCGACCGTCGCTGCGGCGAGCCGCGGCACGACCCCGGGCAGCGTCGAGAGCTCGCAGCCGCGCGCCAGCTCCCCCTCGCTGCAGTGTTGCATCGCGCCGGCGAAGGCGGTGACCTCGGCGGTCGCCGGCCGGCGGTCGAGCGACCACAGCCGCAGTCGCAGCTCCGCGGTGCTTTGGGCGATCGGCAGAGCGAGGCGCCCGTTGCGCCCGGAGGTCGCGGTCAGCACCCGCCAGGAGTCGCCGGGCTGGCGCTCCTCGAGCGCTAGCCCGAGGCTCTCGCCGGCGCTCGCGCCGACGGCGACGATCTCCGCGCCGGCAGGCCGGACGAGCGGCACCAGCACGGCGTCGGCAGCAACTTCGTAGAGCGATCGCGCGGCCGGCGCGGCGGCGACGAGGGGCGGGGCGATGCGTTCGCGCAGCACCCGCATCGTGACCGTGGTCGCCGCTGCAGGGCTGCCCACCGGATCGACACGCAGACGGTAACGCCCCGGCGTCAGCCGCTCGCCGAGCAGGAAATTCCAGTCGCCGGGGCGGTCGTCGGAGCTCGCGATCGGCTCGCCGAGAGCCGTCCGCAGCGTGGCGCGGACGTCGCTGCGGCCGAGCGAGGCCAGCTCGACCTGGCCGGCGGAGCCGACCGCGAGCCAGATCTCGCCCGGAGCGGGGACGACGCGCTGGCCGCCGTCGACGAGATCGTCGGTGCGCAGCTCGACCCGATAGCGCAGCTGGTTGTTGCTGCGCGACGACTCGGCGGCGAGCTCGTAGTCGCCCGCCGGAAGCTCGGCGTGGAAGCTCCGCCCCGGCGGCACCAGGCCGGCATCAGGAAGCGCGGTGGGCGCGGACGACGCCCGCGTCGCCGCACCGGCGGCGCCGCCGGCGAGCGGGCGGATCACTCCCATCATCTCGTCGGAGAGCGTGATCGTCACGCCGGTCGTTGCCGGCAGGGTGAAGCGCCAGCGGTCGGGGTCGCGCGGCGCCCCCTCCGCAGGCTCGAGCCAGGTGTTTGTGGCTTCGCTGTCCAGCGCGAGAGGGTGCGGACCGTGCCCCGAGAGGTCGCGCGCCACCGCCGCCCGCGTGGCTACGACGACCGCCCGCGCCGGCACCGCCTGCGGCAACACGATCAACCGGTAGTCGCCGGGCGGAAGATCGACCGCGAGCTCGCCGTCGGCGAGCGGTACTGCGACCGGCCAACCCTCGGCATCCTCGAGGCGCATGGAGAAGTTGCTCCGCAGGCCCCAGGCCGAAAGGTCGTAGCGCCCGGCCTCGGCGACCGTGAAGCGATAGGAGAGAGCCGTCCGCGGATCGATCGTGGCCCGCGCCGGCACCCCCTCCGCCAGCGTTCCGGCCTCCTCGATCGGCGCCCGCGCCAGCTCGACGCCGAGATGGCCGGCGCTCGCGCCGCGCGGACGCACCGTCAACTGGTAGTCCCCTTCGCGCAGATAGGCGGCGAGGGCGAAGTTGCGCCCGACGCCGTTCTCCGCCTGCGAGAGCAGATTGGCGCGCGTCCGCGTGCGCAGGGCGCCGCCGGTCGCCAGCAGCCCGGTCGATTCGATGCGGTAGAGCGCCGGGTCGTCGGCCGCGACGAGGAAGGTGCGGCCTTCCCCGGCTGCGAGGTCGAGCGCCTGCGGCGCCGCCACCGCGAGGCGCGGGAAATCGGGCAGCGCGGCGAGGGTCGCCGCCGGGAGCTCCGGCAACGGCGTCGTCGCCAGCTGCGAGGCGGCGACCAGGCCGACCGACGCCAGCACGGTCGAGTCGCTGGTCGAGCGCACCCGCAGCCGATGCTCGCCCTTGGCGACGAACGACTCCGCGGTGCCGGGCGCGGCGCCCGCCCACGGGGCGCCGTCGAGCGACAGCTCGAGGCCGCCGCCGTCCTCGGTAAGGGCGCGCACCGAGCTCGCCTCGGCGGCGCGGATGCGCAACTCGACCTCCTCGCCCGGGCCGAGCGCGAGCGGCAGCGCCGCAGCGAGGTCGAGCGGCAGCTCGCGCACCACCAGGCCGGCCTCGACCCCGGGCTGCTGGCTGACGTAGAGGTGATAGCCGAGCTTGGCGGAGAGCTTCTGGACCCCGAGCTGCACCGACGGCCGCGGCGGCTCGATCGCCACCGCTGGCGCCCCCTTGGCGGCGAGCTCGAGCTCGGCGATACCGGCCTCGACCGGCTGCAGGAAGAGGACGTAGTAGCCCGGGTCGAGCTGCCACTCCGCCGGCGCGCTGCGCATCGGCGGCGTCTGCCAGCCCTCCGGGTAGGCGTCGATGAACAGCGGCTCGAGGCGGAACTGCGCCGCCGTGCCGCGCGACTGGAGGCGATAGGTACCGGCCTGCTCGACCTTGAGGTAGAGCGTCGCCTCTTCGAGCAGGTTGAAGCGCCGCGCCCAGCCGGCGACGCCGGAGAGAACGACGGTCTCGCTGGCGATGACCTCGCTCTTCCTCTTCGCGCCGTCGCCTTTGCGGACGAGGAT
>JBGARM010000060.1:0-11639 GCA_044230215.1 Thermoanaerobaculia bacterium
GAGCTCGCGCTCGCGCCCCATCCCGAGGGCGGCTTCTTCGCCGAGCTCTATCGCTCGCCGCGCGCGGTCGATCCGCTGGACGGCCGTTCCCGGCGCGCGGCCCTCACCGGCATCTGGTTCCTCATGCTCGCCGGCCAGAGGAGCGCCTGGCACGTCGTCGGCTCCGACGAGATCTGGCTGCACTTCGAGGGCGCCGACGTCCGCCTGTGGACCTTCGACGCGACGACGGGAGTCCTCGCCGCCGAGCTCCTCGGCCCGCTCGCACCCGGACGCGCGCCGCAGCGCATCGTCGCCGCCGGCGTCTGGCAGGCGGCCGAGCCGCTCGGCGAGTACTCGCTCACCGGTGCCTGCGTCGGGCCGGGCTTCGACTTCGCCGACTTCCGGATGCTCGCCGACGACCCGGACGCCAGGGCCGCGCTCGAGTGCGCGGATCCGGATCTCCTCAGGCTGATCTGAATGAGCCTGGTCGGCACGACCATCGGCCACATCCGCTTCGACAGTCTGCTCGGCATGGGCGGCATGGGGGAGGTCTATCGCGCCTTCGACGAGAAGCTGCAGCGGGTCGTGGCGGTGAAGACGATCCGCGCCGAGCACCGCCTCTCGGGCACCGCGCGCGCCCATTTCCTGCGCGAGGCGCGGATTCTCTCGAAGCTGGCGAACCCGCTGATCTGCCAGGTCTACGACCTCATCGAATCCGAGGAGGCCGATCTGCTGGTGCTCGAGTTCGTCGACGGCGAGACGCTCGACCAGCTGCGCACCGGGCGAAAGCTCTCCGAGCGCGAGGTCCTCGAAGTCGGCGCCCGGATCGCCGAGGCGCTCACGGTGGCGCACCGCGAGCACATCATTCATCGCGACTTGAAGCCGGCCAACATCATGGTGCTGCCATCGGGGGCGGTGAAGGTCCTCGACTTCGGCATTGCGCGCTCGAGCGCCGACGACCCCGCAACCGGACCGCCGTCGGCTGCTGCCGGCGCCGCCAGGCCCGACATCGACTCCGGCGCCGGTTGGGTCACCGGCATCGTGGCGCCGCCGGGGCACGATGCCGAGAGCACGATCGCCTTCGCCCCCGCCGGTTCCGAGTCGTCCTCGTTCTCGGCAGCGCTCACCCAGCAGGGCTCGATCGTCGGCACGATCCTCTACATGAGCCCGGAACAGGCCGCGGGCGACGAGCTCACCGAGGCGAGCGACATCTTCTCCTTCGGCATCCTGTTGCAGGAACTGCTGACCGGCCGGTCGCCTTACCCCTACGAGCCGCTGCCGGAGCTGCTGCGACGCGTCGCCGAGAACGGCAGTCTGCCGATCCTCGCCGGCGACGGTATCGACCCCGAGATCGCCCGGCTGGTGGAGGACCTGAAGCACCCCCTTCCCGCGCGCCGGCCGTCGGCCGCGGAGTGCCTCGACCGGCTGCGCTACCTGCTCGACAAGCCGCAGCGGCTGCGACGGCGGCGGCTGAAGGTCGCCGCGATCGCAACTTCGTTCGCCCTGCTGACCGTCGTGCTCGCCGTCGTCTCCTTCCTCGCCGTGCGCGAGAAGAACGCCCGGACGCGCGCCGAAGGTCTCGCGGTCGACCTCGAGAAGGCCGCCAACCGGGCCAACCGCGAGGCGCGGACCGCCAACCGTGTCGTCGAGTTCCTGGTCGATCTGTTCGAGCAGGCCGACCCGGAGCGCTCGCAGGGGCGCGCCGTCACTGTGCGGGAGATCGTCGACCTCGGCGGCGAGCGCATCACCCGCCAGCTCGCCGACGAGCCGCTGATCCAGGCGCGGCTGCAGGACACCCTGGGCGGCATCACCTGGCGGCTCGGCGACCTGCCGGCGGCGGCGCGGCTCCTCGAACAGGCCCTGGCCACCGTCGAGCGCGAGCACGGAGCCGACGATCCCGCAGTCGCCGAGGTGCTAGCGCACCTGGGCGCCGTCGACATCGATCTCGGACGGCTCGAGGCGGCCGAACGCCTCCTCGCCCGCGCCGAGGGGATACTCGCCCGCCAGGTCCCGCCACCGGTGGAGGAGCTCGCGCGCACGCTCAACTCGCGCGGCGCCCTGGCCTACAAACAGGGCGACCTGACAGCGGCCGAAGGGCACTACGCGCGCTCTCTCGCGCTCCTGCGCGGCGAGGCGCAACCGCCGGCGCGCGACGTCGCTCTGGCGCTCAACAACCTCGCGATCCTGGCCTGGCAACGGGCCGACTTCGCGACCGCCGCGGCACGCTACCGCGAGGCACTGGTGCTCAACGAGGCGCTGCTCGGCGAGAACCATCCGCATCTCGCGGCGCAGCTCAACAACATGGGGATCCTGGCGCGCGATCTCGGAAACTACGCCGAGGCCGAGAGCCTCCACCGGCGCGCCCTGGCGATCGCCGAGAAGGCGCTCGGCCCGAACCACCCCGACGTGGCATCGATCCTGAACAGTCTCGCCCGGCTCTATGGCCGCCAGAACCGGCTCGCCGAAGGCGCGGCGCTGCTCGAGCGGGCGCTGGCAATCTGTCGTACCGCGCTCGGTCCGGCGCACGCCGAGACCGGCACGACGATGGTGCGGCTGGGCGATTTCGAACGCCAGGCGGGCCGCCTGCCGCGCGCCGAGTCGTTGGTGGTCGCGGGCAAGGCGATTCTCGTCGCGGCCTTGGGCGCCGAACATTCGCGGCTGGTCGAGGCCTGGACGGCGCTGGGCCGGCTGCGGCGCGACCAGGGACGCCGCGCCGAAGCGGTGGCGGCCTTCCGCGCCGGCGCGGCGATCGGAGCCAAGGTCCTGGGCCCGCAACACCCCGATGTCGCGGCGCTCCGGCGCGAGCTTGCATCTCTGGGCGAGGTGCAGGAGACTCCCGCCATCGGAGACCGGCCATGAAGCAAGAGATGTGGCGCGCCACGCTCATCCTGACCGCGGGTGTTTTGGCCGGAACGGTCGCGCCGCCGGCCGGCGCTCAGACGCCCCTGCCACTCGGTCCGCAGACGCTCGCCAACTCGGTCACCGCCGGCCACCAGGACCAGACTGCGGCGGCGATGGACGCCAACGGCGACTACGTCGTCGTTTGGCGCGACGAATTCCTCGACGGCAGCGGCACGGCGATCGTCGGGCGCCGCTTCAGCTCGACCACCGGCCTCCCTCTGTCGGCGCAGTTCGTCGTCAACACGACGACCTTGGGCGACCAGAAGAATCCGGCAATCGCCATGAACGCCAACGGCCGCTTCGTGGTGGTCTGGGAGGGACCGGATTCGACTGTGCCGCTGAGCACCGGGGTTTTCGCCAGCCTGCGGGCGCCGAACGGGACAGCCATCGTCGCCGAGTTTCCCGTCAACACGACCCTCGCCGGGACGCAGCAGCGCCCAGCCGTCGCCATGCAGACGGACGGTCGCTTCCTCATCACCTGGCAAGACGATTCGGGGACCGGCTTCGGCGTCACCGGCAACGACATCGCCGGAAGGCTCTATCCTGCGACCTTTCCCGGCGACCCTCCCGGCAGTCCGGTCCGCTTGAATACCGCTGTGCTCGCTGGGGACCAGGAGGAGCCGGCCGTTGTCGCGAACCCTGCGACCGGCGGATGGTTCGTCGCCTGGCAGGGACCGACGCTGCCGCCGGTCGCCGCCGCGGTCTGGCTGCGGGTGCTCGACGGCGCCGGGGGCGGGCAACCGGAGTCGCCCCTGAACCTCACCTTCGACGCCAGCCTGCGCTCGCACGTCGCGCTCTCCACCAACTCGCTGGGCGAGGGCGTCGCTGTCTGGCAGGATCAGCTCGCCAACAGCGTCTTCGCGCGCCGCATCGCCGCCGGCATTCCCACCGGCCCCGAGGAACAGGTCAACCTCTCGCCCGACCACCTCAACCGCGAGCCCGCCGTGGCGCTCGACCAGTTCGGCAACTTCGTCACCGTCTGGGTCGAGGCGGTCGGGGCCCTGTCCGGGGGTGACGCTCCGGAAGGCAGCCCGATCGTCATCCAGGGCCGCAAGAAGAACGGCGCCGGCGGCTTCTCCGAGTTGCTGCCACCGCCCACCGACGCCCTCTTTCCGATCAACAGCGGCGGCGCCGATTTCGCCGATCCGGTGATCGTCGGCCGGCCGCACGGCAGTTTCACCGCCGTCTGGCAGGGCACGGACCCCGAAGACTCGTCGGGCTTCGGCATCTCCCTCCGCCGCTTCCTCGACGCCCTGTTCGCCGACGACTTCGAGACCGCGGACACCACGCGCTGGAGCACCGCCGTTCCCTGAGGCCGCGATAGGCTCTAGCTCCACGGCCGTACCCGGGAGCAAGGAACCATGCGCCAGAATCTTGAGGAAGCCCGCAAACAGTCCGCCTACGTCCTCGATCTGATCTCGAAGAAGTCGCTCACCGACGACGAGAGGGCGCGCGTCGTCGAGGAGTCGGTGCGCTACTGGACCGACCACGTCAACGAGGGATTCCTGCAGTTCCGCAAGTCGGTGTCGACCGACTACACCGCGGTCGAGTGGGAGGACGACGGCGCGGTCTTCCGCGACATCCACGGCAAGGAGTTCATCGACATCCTCGGCGGCTACGGCATCTATGTCGTCGGTCACCGCCATCCGCGGGTGATGAAGGCGGTGCGCGACCAGCTCGACCGCCAGGCGATCCACTCGCAGGAGCTCATCGACCCGCTGCGCACCTATCTGGCGAATCTGGTCGCGCTCATCACTCCCGGCGACCTGCAGTTCGCCTTCTTCACCAACTCCGGCACCGAGTCGATCGAGGGCTGCCTGAAGATGGCGACGCTCGCCACCGGCCGGCATCACTTCATCGGCGCCGCCGGCGCCTTCCACGGCAAGAGCATGGGCTCGCTCGGCGGCACCTCGAAGGCGGTCTTCCGCGAGCCGTTCCTGCCGTTGCTCCATTGGACGCACGTCCCCTGGGGCGACATCGACGTGCTCGCCAAGATGATGAAGATCTTCGACTTCACCGGCGACCGGGTCGCCGCGGTGGTGCTCGAGCCGATCCAGGGCGAGGGCGGCATCAATGTCGCCCCCGAGGGCTATCTCGCCGCGGCGCGCGAGCTCTGCGACCGCTACGGCGCCATGCTGGTGTTCGACGAGATCCAGTCGGGCATGGGCCGTTCGGGGAGGATGTTCGCCTGCGAGCACGACGGCGTGGCGCCCGATCTCATGGCGCTCGGCAAGGGCTTCGGCGGCGGCGTCATGCCGATCGGCGCGACCGTCGGCACCGCCAAGACCTGGGAGCGCTACATCGAGAATCCGTTCCTCCACACCACCACCTTCGGCGGCAACCCGGTCGCCTGCGCCGCCGCCATCGCCACCATCGGCGTGCTGCTCGACGAGGACCTGGCGCGGCAGGCGGGAGAGAAGGGCGACTACCTGCTCGGCAAGTTCGCCGAGCTGGGAGCGCGCTATCCGAAGCTGCTCAAGCTCTGGCGCGGCCGCGGCCTCATGCTCGGCCTCGAGTTCGCCGACGGTGACCTGGGCTACGCGGTGTCGAAGAACCTCTTCGCACGCCAGATCCTTATCGGCGGCACCTACATCAACGCCCGCACCCTGCGGGTCGAGCCGCCGCTCACCATCAGCTATCCGCAGCTCGACAAGTTCGTCGTTGCGCTCGACGAGTCGCTGGCGGCGGTCTACGAGGAGCACCATCTCTGAGCCCGAGCCGTCTCCGCTGAAGCCGACCCCTCCCCTCCTGCCGGTCGAGGAGGGCTGTTTCTGGCTCGCCGACCTGCCTCGGCAGCCGGCGCGACCGGCGCTCGCCGGCGAGCAGCGCGCCGACGTCGCCGTCGTCGGCGGCGGCTTCACCGGCCTGTGGACCGCGTTGTTCCTCAAGGAACTCGCGCCGGAGAAGGAGATCGTCCTGCTCGAAGGCGAACGGATCGCCTACGGCGCCTCGGGCCGGAACGCCGGCCAGATCGGCGAGACCTTCGACCACTCGCACGACCTCGCGATCCGACACTTCGGTGAGGACGAGGCGCGCCGCCTCGCGCAGCTCGCCCGCCAGAACCTCGACGAGATGGAGTCTTTCCTCGAAGAGGAAGCGATCGACGCCGAGTTCTCGCGCTGCGGGCAGCTCATGCTCGCCCTGACGAAAGCGCACACGATGGATGTCGAGGTCGCTCTGTCCTCGGCGAGACGACTCGGCATCGACGACTGGCGAAAGCTGGACCGCGAGGAGACGCGCGATCGCCTGGGAAGCCCGCTTCCCTTGTGTGCGCTTTTCGCCCCGAAAGCCGCGACCGTTCACCCGGCGAAGCTGGCCGTGGGCCTCGCCCGTGTCGCTGCGGGCAAGGGGGTGCGGATTCTCGAGCATTCGCCCGTGCAGCGAATCGCCGACGAGGGTGCGGGCCTCCGGCTCTCGACCTCGGGCGGCACGCTGCGCGCGCCGCGCGCGGTCCTTGCCACCAACGCCTACTCGCACCTGCTCGTGTCTCGGCTCGCGCGGCGCTTCCTGCCGCTCTACGACTATGTGATCGCCAGCGATCCGCTGACTGCGGCGCAGCGCGCCGCTATCCGCTGGTCGGGGCGCGAAGGCGTCACCGACGGCCGCAGCTTCTTCAACTACTCGCGCCTCACCGCGGACCATCGCGTCGTCTGGGGGTCGAGCGAGGCGATCTACTACCGCGGCAACGGCATCGGGCCGCAGCACGACCACGCCCCGGCGGTCTATTCGGCGCTCGAAGCAAGCTTCGCCCGCTTCTTCCCCGAGCTCGGCGAGGTGCGCTTTCCCTACCGCTGGGGCGGACCGATCGCCGCCACCACCCGCTTCACGCCGTTCTTTGGCGCCCACTGTTCCGGTCGGCTGGTCTACGGCCTCGGCTATACCGGGCACGGCGTCGGCACGACCCGCGTCGCTGGTCGCCTCCTCGCCCACCTCGCCCTCGAACGGCGGAGCGAGCTCGCGGAGCTAGCTCTGGTGCGCAAAGCACCCTTCCCTTATCCGCCCGAGCCGCTGCGCCGCTGGTCGATCGCCGCCGTGACCCGCGCGCTGCGCCGGGTCGATGACGGCGGCTCTGCCGGCTTCCTGCTGCGCTTCCTCGACCGCCTGGGGATCGGCTTCTCGAGCTAGGAGCCGCCGTCGCGCCCCGGCCGCCGACGGGGTTTTCCCCGTGCTAGTGTCGCCGAAAAAGGAGGAGGATTTCCCATGATCGAGCTGCGCGTGTGGCATCGCTTCTGCGTGTTCGCCCTGACGGCGGCTTTCGCCGCCTGCAGTCCGCAGGCGCCGGCGCCGCCGCCGGGAGCGCCGGCCAAGGGCGCCGCGCTTCAGCAGCTGGGAGCCGGTGAAGGCGCCGTGTCGATCGTCGCCTGGGCCGGGTACGTCGAACGCGGCGAAACCGACAAGGCCTACGACTGGGTCACCGCCTTCGAGCAGAAAACCGGCTGCAAGGTGAGCGTGAAGGTGGCGGCGACCTCGGACGAGATGGTGGCGCTGATGAACGAGGGCGGCTTCGACCTCGTCACCGCCTCCGGTGACGCCTCGAACCGCCTGATCTCCGGTGGCCGCGTGCAGGAGATCAACCTCGGCCTGGTGCCGAGCTGGAGCACCGTCGACCCGCGCCTGCAGAACGCTCCCTGGCATACCGTGGGCGGCAAGCACTACGGCGTGCCCTATCAGTGGGGACCGAACGTTCTGATGTACAACACCAAGGTCTTCGGCGGCAAGGCGCCGGACAGTTGGAGCGTGGTCTTCGAGGAGACGACGCTGCCGGACGGCAAGTCGAACCGCGGTCGCGTCCAGGCCTATGACGGCCCGATTTATGTCGCCGACGCCGCTCTCTACTTGAAGAAGCACCAGCCGGGGCTGGGGATCACCGATCCGTACGAGCTCAACCCCGACCAGTTCAAGGCGGCGCTCGATCTCCTGCGCCAGCAGAGGAAGCTCGTCGGCCGCTACTGGCACGACGCCAACATCCAGATGGACGACTTCAAGAACGAGGGCGTCGTCGCGTCGAGCTCGTGGCCGTTCCAGGTGAACGTCCTGGCGGCAGGCGGCGCGCCGGTGGCGAGCGTCTTCCCCGCCGAGGGCGCCACCGGCTGGGCCGACTCGACCATGATGCACGTCGATGCACCGCACCCCAACTGCGCTTACGCCTGGATCGAGCACTCGCTCGAGCCGAAGACGCAGGGCGACATCGCCGCCTGGTTCGGCTCGCTGCCGGCCGTGCCGGCGGCCTGCAAGGGCAATGCGCTGCTCGGCGAGAAGGGCTGCGAGACCAACGGCTTCGCACAGTTCGACCAGATCGCCTTCTGGAAGACGCCGAAGGCCGACTGCGGCGACGGCCGCACCGACTGCGTGCCGTACCACGAGTGGGTGACGAACTACATCGCGGTCATCGGCGGGAGATAGCGCGCCGCGCGCGTGGCGCAGCGTAGGTCCGAGATGCCGGAGGTGCAGCCATCTGCAGTCGAGCTCCAGGGCGTCACGCGCCGCTTCGGCGACGTCGTCGCCGTCGATCGGGTCGATCTCCGCGTCGCCGACGGCGAGTTCTTCACCCTGCTCGGCCCTTCGGGCTCCGGCAAGACGACCTGCCTGCGGCTTGTCGCCGGCTTCGACCTGCCGAGCGCCGGGCGAATTCTCCTCCACGGCGCCGACGTCTCCCTCCGCCCGCCCTACGAGCGCAATGTCAACACGGTTTTTCAGGACTACGCCCTCTTCCCCCACCTCACCGTCGGCGAGAACGTCGCCTACGGACCGATGATCCGCGGTGTCGCCCGCGACGAGCGTCGCCGCCTGGCGGAAGAGATGCTCGCACTGGTCGAGCTCCCCGGCCTCGGCGGGCGCAAGCCCTCGGAGCTCTCGGGTGGGCAACGTCAGCGCGTGGCCCTCGCCCGGGCCCTCGTCAACCGGCCGCGCGTTCTGCTGCTCGACGAGCCGCTGGGCGCCCTCGATCTGCAACTGCGCCAGCAGATGCAGGTCGAGCTCAAGGCCATCCAGCAGCGCATCGGCATCACCTTCGTCTTCGTCACCCACGACCAGGAGGAGGCGCTGACGATGAGCGACCGGATAGCGGTATTCCACCGCGGCCGCATCGTGCAGATGGGGACGCCCGCCCAAGTCTACGAAGAGCCGGCGACCGAGTTCGTCGCCGGCTTCGTCGGCACCTCGAACGTTCTGCGCGGCGAGGTGGCGCAGCGCTGGCTCGGCCGCGACGGCGTCTTCTCGCTGCGGCCGGAGAAGATTCACCTGCTCGCGCCCGGCGCTGCCGCGCCGGCCGGTTTCTGCACCGCTACCGGCACCGTGAGCGATCTGGTGTACGCCGGCATGATGAGCCGCTACACCGTCGCTCTCGACGGCGGCGGCAGCCTGGTTCTCGCGGCGCAAAATCTCGCCACTTCGGCGCGCGACACCGGAGCGGAGCGCGGCCGGGCGGTGACCATCGCCTGGGACCCGGCGCACAACCGCCCGCTCGGCGCCGACTAGCGCGTGCGACCGATGCTCGCCCGGCTCTCCACCTATCTCTACCGCCGGCCGCGGCTCACCCTGACGCTGCTCCTCGGGCCGCCGCTCCTCTGGCTCGGCGTCGCCTATCTCGGCGCGCTCGCCGCCCTGCTGGTGCAGTCGTTCTTCAGCCTCGACCACTTCACCGGCCAGGTCGTGCGCCGGCTGACGCTCGCGACCTACGGCGAGCTCTTCACCCGGTCGAACTTCGACATCGTCCTGCGCACCGCGGGCATGGCCGCGGCGGTCACTCTGGCGGCGGCAGTGCTCGCCTTTCCGCTCGCCTACTACATGACCTTCCGCGCCACGCCACGCACCCGCGGCTGGCTCTACCTCGCCATCGTCCTGCCCCTGTGGTCGAGCTATCTGGTCCGGGTCTACGCCTGGAAGCTGCTGCTCGCGAAGGAGGGCATCCTCTCCTGGCTCGCCGCGCATACCGGCACCGGCGGCCTGCTCGAGCGCTGGCTGGCGTTGCCCCTGGTCGGCGGCCCCTCGCTCGCGATCTCGACCACCGGCATCTTCCTCGCCTTCCTCTACGTCTGGCTGCCCTACATGATCCTGCCGATCCAGGCGGCGCTCGAGCGGGTGCCGCGCTCGCTGCTCGAGGCGTCGGGCGATCTCGGCGCCGCACCGCGGGTGACCCTGCGCCACGTGACCTTGCCGCTCGCTTTTCCCGGCGTCGTCGCCGGCTCGATCTTCACCTTCTCGCTGACCCTCGGCGACTTCATCGTCCCGTCGGTGCTCGGCAACTCGAGCTACTTCATCGGCCAGGCGGTGCTGGCACACCAGGGGACCTCGGGCAACATCCCGCTGGCGGCAGCCTTCACCGTCGTGCCGATGACGATCATGGGGCTCTACCTGCTGCTCGCCCGGCGTGCCGGAGCTTTCGATGCGCTCTAGCGGCGGGATCGCTCTCGGCCTCGCCTCGGCGGCGGTGCTGCTCTTCCTGCACGGTCCGATCGGGATCATTCTGCTGTACGCCTTCACTACCGACGACGCGAGCTACTCTTTTCCGCCCCCCGGACTGACCTCCCGCTGGTTCGGCGTCGCCTGGCAGCGCGCCGATCTCTGGCAGGCGCTCGAGCTCTCGGTGCGGGTGGCAGGAGTGGCCACCCTCGTGGCGCTGGTCCTCGGCACGCTCGCCGCCGCCGCGGTCTGGCGCAGCCGCTTCTTCGGCCGCGACGCGATCTCGTTCCTGCTCGTGCTGCCGATCGCGCTGCCGGGAATCGTCACCGGCATCGCCCTACGCTCGGCAATCGGGCTCACCGGCATCCCCTTCAGCTTCTGGACGATCGTCATCGGCCACGCGACCTTCTGCGTCGTCGTGGTCTACAACAACGCGCTCACCCGCTTCCGCAGAACCGGGAGCTCGCTCCTCGAGGCGTCGATGGACCTGGGCGCGAACTCGTTCCAGACCTTCCGCTACGTGCTGCTGCCGAACCTGGCGTCGGCGCTCCTTGCCGGCGGCATGCTCGCCTTCGCGCTCTCCTTCGACGAGGTCATCGTCACGACCTTCACCGCCGGGCAGCAGGAGACGCTGCCGATCTGGATCTTCAGCCAGCTCACCCGCCCGCGCGATCGTCCGGTGACCAACGTCGTCGCCGTCTTCGTCATCGCGGTGACGTTCGTGCCGATCTTCCTCGCCCATCGCCTGACGCGGGCCAAGGGGGACACCGGCAGCGCGCTCTAGTGCGCCGAGGCTGCTAGAGCGGCCGGCCGTGGGCGTCGGCGTGCGCCGTCGCGTCGGCGAACTCGAGCGCCGTCGCGAGCGCCTTGTCGAACGAGGTGCCGATCGCCAGCTCGCCTGCGCGGTTGCGCCAGCCGGCCTTCGCCAGAACGCGCAACGGTCCGCCCTGTACGCCGGCGAGCACGACGAAGATCCCGGCCTCGCGCAGCTTCGTCACCGAGGAGTCGAGGGCCACGAGGCCGGTGGCGTCGAGGAGAGGGACTGCCCGCAGGTCGAGAACCACGACGCGGATGCCCTTGGCCACCGCCCGCACCGCCGTCATCGCCCGCTGCGCGGCGCCGAAGAAGAGCGGCCCCGCGATCTCGTAGAGCATGACGCCGGGCGGGAGCGGGCTCTTCAGCGAGGGGTGGCGCGCGCCCTCGTAGAGCGAGGCCGATACGAGCGTCGCCATGCGCCGCATGAAGAGCAGCGCCGCGAGGATCACGCCGACCGAGACGCCCGCGACCATGTCGACGAGCACGGTGAGCGCGAAGCAGGTGAGCAGGACGACGATGTCGTGGCGCGGCGCGACCTTCAG
>JBGARM010000061.1:0-11527 GCA_044230215.1 Thermoanaerobaculia bacterium
AACAGGTGCGCCGCCGAGTCGGTTCCTTCGAAGTAGACCAGCATCAGGTCGGGGCGCTCGCTCTGCCAGAGGTCGAGGCCGACGTCGCGGTAGGAGCGCATCGTCGCGAGCACCCAGCGGAAGTGCTGCAGGTCGTCCTCGAGGTCGAACGGCCGGTCGAGGTCAGCGGCGGTGACGTCGACATAGGGGGCGAGATCGGCGAGACCGATCTGGTCGGGCCGGATCATCTTCGGCCGCAGGCGTGCTTCGAGCTCGGGCGGCCGGGTGGCGCCGACCAATCCTGCCTTCTCGAAGCCCTGCGCGAAGAGAAAGTGCCAGGCCATGCGATCGCTGGCGATGAAGCCGTTCACCTTCTCCGGCGGGTAGGTCGCCCACCAGCCGAGGACGCCGACCTTGCGGCCGGCCTCGGAGAAGAGGTTCCAGATCGCCTTGGTCTGGCGCATGTCGCTGGTCACCGGCTGGTCTCGCCCGTTCAGCCGGTCGCGGCCGACGAAGTGTCCGATCCCGTGCTGGTCCGGCGTCTTGCCGGTGGCGATCGTCGTCCAGAGAATCGGCGACAGCGTCGGCTTGAACGTCTTCAGACGCCCGTAAGCGCCCTCGCGCCGCAGCTGCGCGAAGTTCGGGAGCTTCCCTTCGGAGAGCAGCAGGTCGACCGTCTCGGGGTCGAGACCGTCGAACCCGAGGACGAGGATGCGCTCCGCGTGAGTTCGACCGCAGGCGAAGAGCAGCGGCAGCAACAGGAGCAACGCGACCGAGGCCCGGGAGAGTCGGACTGCGACGAGATTCTTCACCGCCGACATCGTAGCAGCGCGGACGGTCGCTTCACGGCGTAAGCCCGCGCAGGGAGGCGAGGTTCGCGGCGAGGAGAGGGTCGTAGGGGTCGGCGGCCACTGCCCTCTCCAGGGCCGTCGCCGCGGCCGTGTGGTCCGCCTGGAGATAGAGCACGTTGGCGAGCAGTTGCCAGGGACGCGGATGGGCCGGGGCCTGGCGCGCCGCGCGCTCGAGGAGGCGTCGGGCGACGGCGAGATCGCCGCCCTGGGCGGCCTGGCTCGCCTGCTCGCAGAGCGCGGCGAGCCCGGGTTCGAGCGGCCGAGGCCCGAGAGTGCCGAGCTCCGCATCGAGACTCCGAAGCGCCGCCTTGGCCCGCGTCGCGCCGGGATTTCGCACCAGAGCTTCGACGAAGGCCTCGCGCGCCGCGGCGAGGCGGCCGCGGGCCTGGCGGGCGATGCCCTCGTTCTCCCACGCCGCGCCGGCCATCTGCCAGTCGGTCGGCCGAACGGCACGCCCGGGCTCCGCGCGGAGCGCGACCCCGAGGACGAGGAGGGCGCCGATGGCGAGGATCGGCAGCGCCCGGCGAGCCCGCAGTCTCCGCCAGAGCTCCGTCGCTCCCGCCGCGGCGAAGACGATCACCAGGAGCGCCAGCGGCTGGCGCAGGCGGGAGAGCGGCACGAACGCCACGAGAGAGAGGGCATAGAGAGCGCCGAGCGTTCCCAGCGGTGCGCCGTGGCTCCGCCGTCTGCCGGCCAGCACGACTCCGGCGAGCGCCAGCGGCAGGAGGGTGGGGTAGTCGAACGGCAGCCATCGCAGCGCCGGGTTCTCGCGCCGCCCGAGCTCGTAGTTGACGTTGTCAGGAATCTCGAGCGGCCGGAAAAGGAAGCCGGTCTTGCGCGCCAGGAGGCGAGCGAAACGGGCCGGAAGCGCGGCGAGGTCCTGCGCCAGGACGGCGACGAGATCGACCCGGTCGCCGGGAGATCGGCTGACCGAGAGCTTCAGCGCGTCGTAGGTCGGCGTCGTCGCCGGCACCTCGCCGCCGGCGTCGTGGAGGTTGGCGATCAGCAGGTTGTAGGGCGCACTCGCGGTCGAGAGGACGGGGCGCCCGGCGCCGATCGACGCCCATCCGACGACTGGCAGGAGCACCGCGAGGCTCCCCAGAGCCAACCAGCGCGCGCCGCCGCGCCGTTGCCGCGCCAGCCAGAGGAGAGCCCCGAGCGCCACCAGCAGAAACTGCTCCTGGAAGAGAATCGCGACACCGCAGAGCGCGCCGGCCGCGACGGCGGCCAGTCGCTCGCGGCGCTCCGCGAAACTCTCGATCGCTGCAAGGGCGTCGAGCGCGACGATGAGGGCGACGAAGATGAGCACCAGTCCGGTGGTCCGCAGCACGGTCGCCTCGAAGAAGATCCAGGGCGCGTAGAGCGCGGCGCCGAGCGCCGCGAGCGCCGCCGCCGGTTCACCGAAGCGACGCCGCGCGACGAGGAAGACGCCGGCAATCGTCGCCAGCCCGGCTGCAACCTGAATGGCGCGGATCCATGCCGGCGCGCTGCCGACGAGGAGAGAGAGGAGCGCGAGGAGGGCCGGATAGAGCGGTGCCTGTGGCGGGAGCTCCGGCTCTCGGGCGGCCCAGAAGGCCCACTCGTGCGGCGAGGCGGCGAGATCGTAGGGTTCGCCGCGCGCCATCGCGGCGGCCCAGCCGACGAAGAAGCTCTGGTCGTCGAGCGCGTTCCTCATCCTCTCGTGGCGCGGATAGGGCGCCAGCTGCGTCTCGAACACGAGGCGCGCGACCAGCCCGAGCGACAACGCGAGGTAGAGCCATCGGCAACGCAAGGAGAGCGAAGCATAGCCTCCGCTGGCGAAAGACGAAGTGGCTGGTGAGAGGCAATCCACCGCGACTGCCGCCGGTTCTGTAGTACCGTGGGCGCAACGCTCGCCACCGCCGGAGAACTGCCGATGAAGATCCGTCGAAGGGGTTCCTTGCTTTGCCGCGAGGTGGCTCTGTTCTTGCTGGTCTGCGGACCGATCCCGGCGAGCGCTCAACTTCTGGGGCCGGAGTTCCAGGTCAACAGCTACACCACTCTCGGGCAGTATCGACCGGCAGTCGCCGCCGATTCCTTCGGTAATTTCGTCGTCGTCTGGTCGGACGCTGCGCAGGAGGGGGCGTCGGCTTCCGGGGTCTTCGGACAGGGATTCGACGCCTACGGCGCGCCGCTCGGTGGCGAGTTTCATGTCAACAGCTTCACCCCTGCCCAGCAGCGGTATCCAGCGATCGCCGCCAGCGGCTCGAACAATTTCCTCGTCGTCTGGGACTCGGACGGCCAGGACGGCTCGGCGCGCGGCATCTTCGGTCGGCGCTTCTCCGCGTCGGGCCTGCCGGCGGGGAGCGAACTCATGGTCAATACCTACACCACGGGATCTCAATCCTGGCCGGCGGTGGCGACGGACGCCAACGGCTTCTTCGTCGTCGTCTGGAGCGGTGCCGGCCTGACCGACAGCAGCGGCGTGTTCGGGCAGCGCTTCAATCTGGCGGGCAGCACAGTCGGCAACGAGTTCCGGGTCAACACCTACACGGCCGGCAACCAGCAGGAGGCCGCGGTGGCCGCGGACGGCCTGGGCAATTTCGTCGTCGTCTGGGCGAGCGGCGGTCAGGACGGCAACAACTACGGCGTTTTCGGGCAGCGGTTCGACTCGGTGGGCACGCCGTTCGGCGGTGAGTTTCAGGTCAATACCTACACCACACAAATGCAGCGCGAGCCCGCGGTGGCGGCGGACGGCGCCGGCAACTTCGTCGTCACCTGGATCAGCTACGGTCAGGACGCCGCCTCGAACTGGGGTGTGTTCGGCCAGCGCTTCAGCTCTAGCGGAGTCAAGCTGGGTAGCGAGTTCCCGATCAACAGCTACACGACGAGTGCACAGTTCCTGCCCGCAGTGACTGCGGACGGCCGGGGTGGCTTCGTCGTGTTGTGGGGGGGCGTCGGCGCGACCGACGGCGTCGGTGTCTTCGGGCGGCGATTCGACGCCGCCGGCGGAGCTGTCGGGGGCGACTTCCAGGTCAACGCCTACACGACCAACGGCCAGCAATACCCCGCGCTGGCGCGGACCGCCACGGGCAACTTCGTCGTCGCCTGGGAGAGTTACGGCCAGGACGGCTCCACCGTCGGCGTGTTCGGGCGACAGATGACCACGAGCCTCTTTCAGCATGGCTTCGAGACCAACCCGCCGTTCTGGAGCGCCACCACGGCCAATATGTGCTCAGGCTTCTGCGACGGACAGTCGAGCACCGGCTGCTACTGCGACGCCTTGTGCGGGGCGAGCGGCGACTGCTGTCTCGACGCCTGTCAGACCTGCGGCTACTGCGGGCCGTGAGGGCGGGGCGGGCATCGGGTTCGGCGGACACGTCGGCAACACTGGAGGACTGAGCATGCAGAGCGGGAGCCGGAAAGGGTTGTGTCGCATCCTGATTGGCCTTGCCTTCGCCGTGGGCGCGTTGCCCCCCGGGACCGCCCAGCTTCTCGGTCCCGAGTTCCAGATCAACACCTACGAGACCAATTACCAGCAGCGACCCGATCTCGCCTTCGACGGCTCGGGTGCCTTCGTCGTGGTCTGGAACAGCACGGCGCAGGACGGTTCGGACCTCGGCGTCTACGGCCAGCGCTTCGACGCTTCGGGCATCCCTGCGGGCACCGAGTTCGTTCGTCGTCGTGTGGGCCGGGGACAACCAAGACGGCTCGACTTACGGCATCTTCGGACAGCGGTTCGACGCCGCGGGCCAGCCGCTGGGCAACGAGTTTCAGGTCAACAGTTTCACGACTGGCGTGCAGCGGGCACCCGCGGTGGCGGTGGACGGCCTCGGCAACTTCGTTGTCGTCTGGACGAGCGATAGCGAGGACGGAGCGAGCTGGGGTGTCTTCGGGCAGCGGTTCAGCTCGTCGGGGACACCGCAAGGAAACGAGTTCCAGGTCAACAGCTACACGACGGCTATTCAGTGGGTGCCGGCGGTCACCGCTGACGCCTCCGGCGACTTCGTCGTGGTCTGGCCGAGCTACGGGCAGGACGGCATCGGCTGGGGCGTCTTCGGACAGCGCTTCAACTCGGCGGGCACGCCGCAGGGGAACGAGTTCCAGGTCAACAGCTACACGACGGGGGATCAGCTGTATCCGAGGGTCACCGCGAACAGCACCGGCGACTTTGTGGTGGTCTGGAGCAGCGCCCCCCAGGACGGGTCGAGCGACGGCATCTTCGGACAGCGCTTCGCCTCCTCGGGCCTTCCTCAGGGAAACGAGTTCCAGGTCAATACCTACACCTCGGGCTCGCAGTCGAGGCCCGCCGTAGCTGCGGACACCGCGGGCAGTTTCGCCGTGACCTGGAGCAGTAACCTCCAGGACGGCTCGTTCGGCGGAATTTTCGGGCGGCGGTTTGGTTCCACGGGCGGCCCGCTGGGCAACGACTTTCAGATCAATGCCTTCACCACCGGCGGCCAGCAGAATCCCGCGGTCGCGGCGGCCAGTACCGGCGATTTCGTCGTCGCCTGGGACAGTTTTCACGACGGCTACCTGACGGGAGTATTCGGACGGCGGATGGCGGTCGTGCTCTTCGCCGGCGACTTCGAGCTCGGCGACGTCTGTGCCTGGAGCGCGGCGGTCGGCGGCGGCGCCTGTCCGCCCTGACCGCCCGGCCGGCCGGCGGCGCCCGCTCGGGAATGCGCGGCCGGGCCAACGATGTTCTGGACTTTGTCGCAAGGTCCGCGCGCGGGGGCCTCGCGCAGAGCCGCGCCGACACGGATCTGTCACCGGTCCGGCGAGAGAAGGCCGATCGAAGCGGGCTTCGTCGGCTGGTATACTGCACGGGCAGTTCGGGAGGTGTTCCCCTTTGACCCAAGAATCGACCATCGAGACTTCACTGCGCAAGCTCTGTGCGACCTATGCCCGACCGTTGCGCGGCCGCGCCACCTGGCAGCTGGTGAATACCGCCGTCCCGTTCGTGCTGCTCTGGGCCTTCATGGCCCAGACGGTTCTGTGGGGCTGGAACTACGCCTGGACCGTGCTGCTGGCTGTGCCGATGTCGGGCCTCTTCATCCGCCTGTTCATCATCCAGCACGACTGCGGTCACGGCTCGTTCTTCGCCTCGCGCAGGGCCGATCACATGGTCGGCGCAGCGCTCGGCGTGGTGACGCTCTTCCCCTACGGCTACTGGAAGAAGACCCACGCCATCCACCACGCGACTTCGGGCAACCTCGACCGGCGTGAGTTCGGCGACGTGCGGACGCTGACCGTCGAAGAGTACCTGAAGCTCTCGCCCCTCAAGCGGATGAACTACCGCATCTATCGCAGCGCCCCGGCGCTCTTCCTGGTCGGGCCGTTCTACCAGTTCGTCCTCAAGCACCGCATTCCGTTCGACCTGCCGTTCGCCTGGAAGAAGGAGTGGGCGAGTGTGCTGTGGAACAACCTGGTGCTCGGCCTTCTGGTCTGGGGGTTGGTGGCGACGATCGGCTGGAAGACGCTGCTGCTCGTCGAACTGCCGATCCTGCTCATCGCCGGAGCGCTCGGCATCTGGCTGTTCTATGTCCAGCACCAGTTCGAAGATGCCTATTGGGAGCGCCAGGATGCCTGGGACGCCGATACCGCGGCGATCCAGGGCAGCTCCTTCTACGACCTGCCGCGCTTCCTGCACTGGTTCACCGGCAACATCGGTTTCCACCATATCCACCATCTGGCGAGCAAGATTCCGAACTATCGCCTGCGCGAAGCCTTCTACTCGAGCCCGGCGCTGCAGAAGGCGCCCCGCCTGTCGATCCGCGAGAGCTTCCGCTGCGCGCGGCTCAAGCTGTGGGACGAGCAGAAGCGCCGGCTGGTCGGCTTCCCGCGCCGCCGCCAGCCGCTCTCGGCCTAGGTCGCTCGGCCTCGTTTCCAACTGCTTTCCCGACGAAGGGTAGACGTATCGTCCGTGGTCGCGCTGCTCCGGCACTCGGGATCCAAGGCGGGCTCCTACTTGAAGCGTGGTCGCCCACCTTGGATCCCGAGCGCCCTCGCGTCGCGGTGAAACAGCGCTGAAGGAGGCTTCTTTCTCCGCTGTACCGACGAGGGGTGGCTGGACCGAGGGCTCCCATAGGCGCGGAGCGCGCTTCCTCAGCGCGAGCACCTATGGGAAGCGGGCCAGACAGGACCCCGAGCGGACTCCCAGAACCGGCCAGCCGGGCCGGTCAGGACCCCGAGCAGCTACCCCAGCGACCACCTGCAGTGAAGGAAGGCGTCCTCGAAACGGGGACGGCTCAGAGCGCCGCGCGAACAGGCGCCGGAATGACGTAGTGCAGCACCGCGAAGTAGTGGCAGATGCTGCCCGCCAGCACGAACAGATGCCAGATGAAGTGGTGATAGCGCAGGCCCTTCCAGCCGAAGAAGATCAGCCCCAACGTGTAGCAGAGTCCGCCGGCGATGAGCAGCGCGACGCCGCCCGGCGCCAGGCGTTCGACCAGCGGCTTGAAGGCGATGAGGCAGGACCACCCCATCCCGACGTAAAGCAGCACCGAGACGATCGGCGCGCGCCCGAGCGCCACGGCCTTCCAGAGAATGCCGCCGATCGCGCCGCCCCAGACCACGCCGAAGAGCGACCAGCCCCATGGCCCCAGCAGCGGGCCGAGAGTGAACGGCGTATAGGTGCCGGCGATCAGCAGGTAGATCGAGGAGTGATCGACGACGCGCAACACCTTCTTGGCGCGCACGATCGGGATGGCATGGTAGAGCGTCGACGCCAGGTAGAGCAGGATGAGCGTCGCGCCGAAGATCCATGCCGCGGTCAGGTCCATGGAGCTGCCGTGGCGCGCGGCGCGCGGCACCAGCACCGCCAGACCGCCGATCGCCAGCAGCACGCCGATGCCGTGCGAGACGCTGTGGGCGACCTCCTCGGCGAGGCTGTAGACGGGCAGCTGGACATCGTTGGTCATGGCTCATTCTACGCCTGTGGCTGTGCACGTCCGCGAAGCGCCGTCGCCCGCGATACGATGCCGCGATGGAAACGCGCCCGCACCCGGGTCTCCCAGCCGCCGCGCTGGCGCTCGCGATCGCCGCAGGCGCCGGACATCTGGTCGCCGAGAGCGCCGGCGCGCAGCTCTGGGCGTTGATCGCGAAACCGATCCCGGTGCTGGTCCTCCTCGTCTGGGTCGTCGCCGCGGGCCGCTCGGCGCTCCAGGCGCCGCTCGCCCTGGGCCTCGGGCTGTCGGTGGTGGGCGATGTGCTGATCCAGCGGCCCGGCGGCTTTCTCGCCGGCCTCGGCGCTTTCCTTCTCGGCCACCTCGCCTACACCACCGGCTTCTGGCGAGCTCGCCCGGTTCCACTGGTCGCGCGTTGCCTGCCCTTCCTGCTCTTCGCCGGCAGCATGGGTTACTGGATCGCTCCCGGCACCGGCGGCATGGAGATACCGGTCGGGGTCTACATCCTGGCGATCAGCGCCATGATGTGGCGCGCCAGCGTGCTCGTCGGCGCACCGGGGATACCCACCCTGGTCGGGCGGCTGGCGCTCGGCGGGGCACTGCTCTTCGCGGCGAGCGACAGCCTGATCGCGATCCACCGCTTCGTCGCTCCCCAGCCGTGGGCGAACGTCCCGATCATGCTGCTCTACTGGCTGGGCCAGGCGGGGATCGCCGGCGCTGCCGTCGTCGCGGGCCGCGCGGAGGTGTCGACGCGATGACCGGCGAGCCGAATCCCGGAGAGCACATCGCCGACCTGCAGGAGCTGCGCGAGGCGCTCGAGCGCATCGACCACCGCCTGCTGCGGCTGCTGCGCGAGCGGATGGATCTGGTGGAGGGGGTCGCCGAAGCGAAGCTGGGCAGCGCCTGGCCGTTCCGCGACCCGGCGCGCGAGGACCGCCTCCTGCTCCGGCTGCGCCAGTCGGCGGTGGAGGAGGGGCTCGACCCGCACGAAGTCGAGCGCCTCTACCGCGTCATTCTCGACATGTCGGTCGCTCACCAGCAGGCGTTCGTCCGGGCGCTCGAGACGACGCCCCTGCGCGTCTCCTATCAGGGGGCGGAAGGCTCCTACAGCCACCTCGCAGCGCAGCGCCAGTACGCCGGCCGGCCGGGCGGAGTGATTCTCACCGGGTGCGAGAGCTTTCGCCGTGCTGCGGAGTCGGTGCTCTCCGGCGAGGCCGACCTCGCGCTGCTGCCGATCGAGAACACGACGGCGGGCAGCATCAACGAGACCTACGACCTCCTCGGCGAGGGTGGTCTCACGATCACCGGCGAGGTGATCGCGGAGATCGAGCACTGCCTGCTCGGTTTGCCAGGCTCGACTGTCGCCGAGCTCGCCGCCGCGCTCTCGCACCCGCAGGCGCTCGCGCAGTGCGAGGGCTTCTTCCGCGCTCATCTCCATATCCGTCCCCAGGCGGAGTTCGACACCGCGGGGGCGGCGCGCAAGGTGAAGCAACTGGGAGACCGCGCGCTGGGCGCGATCGCAAGTTTCGCCGCTGCTTCGACCTACGGCCTCGAGGTGCTCGCGCGCGGCATCCAGACGCAGGCCGGGAATTCGACCCGCTTCGTCGAGGTCGGCCTGCATGCCGTGCCGGTGCCGGATGGCTCGCGAGCGAAGAGCTCGCTGCTGCTCGTGCTCGCCGATCGGCCGGGGGTCCTGGGCGAGATCCTGCAGGAGCTCGCCCGCCGCGGGCTCAACCTGACCAAGCTCGAGTCGCGCCCGATCCCCGGCAATCCCTGGTCGTATCGGTTCTATCTCGACATCGACGGTCACTCCTCGGCGACCGCCTTCCAGGAAGCGCTCGCGGCGCTCGCCGCACTGACCACCGAGCTGCGCGTCCTCGGCACTTATCCGGCGGCTGGATGACGGCCGGGAAGCGGGCCTGCCGATGAAACCGACCGAGCTCCTGGCGCGCGCGCCGACCGGCGATGGCGACGAGATGACCCTCACCCGCCGCGACGGGGCCTACTATCTCAACCTGCGCTCGAGCGGCGAGCTGATGACCAGCCGCGCCCACGGTTCCGAGAAAGCGCTCGCCACCCTGGCCATTGCCGCGATGCCGAAGGCGAAACGTCCTCGCGTGCTGATCGGCGGTCTGGGTTTCGGCTACACGCTGCGCGCAGCGCTCGATGCCTTGCCGGAAGAGTCCGACGTCGTGGTGGCGGAGCTCTTCGATCTCGTGCTGACGGCCAACCGCGGCGAGGTGGGGGAGCTCGCCGGGCGGCCGCTCGACGACCGCCGCGTCACGGTGCGCATGGGCGACGTTCGCGACGCGCTTGGCGCGGCGACCTTCGAGGCCATTCTGCTCGACGTCGACAACGGGCCCGAGGCGTTCACCCTCGCCGGCAACTCGCGTCTCTATACCGCCAAGGGACTCGCCAAGCTCGCGCACAGCCTCGTGCCGCGGGGCATCCTGGGAATCTGGTCGAACGCCGAAGGGCCGCCGTCCGACGCCGTGCTCAAGCGTTTCGAGGGCTCCGGCTTCTACAAGCCGTGGGTCGAACGCACGCGCTCGCGCGACGTCAAGCGCGGCTCGCACCACACGATCGTGCTCGCCCGGCGCCGGTGACCTCGCACGCCGGCTAGGCCGAGACTGCGGCCGCCTCGGGGTGGACCTCTTCGAGGGCCACGGTGACCAGCTTGGACACGCCGCGCTCTTCCATGGTCACGCCGTAGAGCGTGCTCGCCACTTCCATCGTCAGCTTGTTGTGGGTGATCACGATGCACTGCGTCTCCTTGGCGAGCTCGCGCAGCATGCCGACGAAACGCAGGGTGTTGATGTCGTCGAGCGGCGCGTCGACTTCGTCGAGGATGCAGAACGGCGACGGCTTGGTGCGGAAGAGCGCGAACAGCAGGGCGATCGCGGTGAGCGCCTTCTCGCCGCCGGAGAGCAGCATCAGGTTCTGCAGGCGCTTGCCGGGCGGCCGGGCGACGATCTCGATGCCGCTCTCCATCAGGTCCTCCTCGTCGAGCAGCCGCATCTCGGCCTCGCCGCCGCGGAAGAGATCGACGAAGGTCTTGGAGAACTGCGCGTTGACCTGCGCGAACGCCTCCTTGAAGCGCTCGCTAGAGGTCTGGTTGATCTCCTTGATCGTCTGGCGCAGCGATTCGACCGAGGCGGCGACATCGGCGCGTTGCGCCGAGAGGAACTTGTGACGCTCCTCTTCGCTGCCGTACTCGTCGGCCGCCAGGACGTTCACCGGCCCGATGGCCTCGATCTGCTCCTTGAGGCGGGCGAGATCGACCTCCATCTCGGCGAGGTTCGGCGGCAGCTCGCCGGGAATCTCGGGTAGCGGTTCGCCGAAGTGCTCGGCATGCTCGGCGCCGAGATGGTTGGCGTCGTGCTCGAGGCCGACCAGGGCAACGCGCAGGTTCTCGACTTCGCCGCGCGCCGCGTCGTGCTCGCGACGGACGGCGGCGAGCGCCTCCTGCGCCTGGCGGGCTGCCTGGCGTTCGCCCTCGAGGGCCTCGCCGTCGCGGCGCAGCAGCTCTTCGCCGCCGGCGCGCAGGTCGAGGGCTTCCTGCAGCTCGCGCTCCGCCTGCTGCATGGCGCTCTCGAGCTCGCTCTTGCGCGCAGAGAGTGTCGCCGACTCCTTCTGCCACTCCTCGATCTGACGCTCCGCGGCCGCGATTTCACGCGCCAGCCTGGAGCTCTCGCGGTCCACGGACTGCAGGCGTTCGGAGAGCACGTCGAGCTGTCCGCGCCGGCCGGCTCCCAGGGCGCGCTGCGTCTCGCGCTCCTTGCGCGCCGCCTCGACCTCGCGCTGGAGCTCGTCGAACTGGCGCTCGCGGGC
>JBGARM010000062.1:0-11468 GCA_044230215.1 Thermoanaerobaculia bacterium
CGTCGCGTACCTGCTGCCTGCGCTCGGCGTCGTGCTGCTCAGCGTCGGCATGCTCGCGCTCTTCCTCGACCTCGAGCACAAGCTCTACGTCTGGCGGCTCTACCCGACCTTCGAGTGGCGCTCACCGATGTCCTGGGGCGCCTGGATTCTGGTCCTGGTCTACCCGGCGCTGATCGCGAACCTCCTGCTCCGGGTGCCGGCGCCGCTGCGCGCCCGGGTGCCGGCGGCGGGCGAGCTCTCCGACCGGCTGGTCGCGCGGCCGGACTGGCTGCGCTGGATCGGGGCGCTCAACATGATCTGGGGCGGGCTGCTGGGGATCTACACCGGCGTCCTGCTGTCGGCGCTCGGCGCCCGGCCGCTGTGGAACAGCGCCCTTCTCGGCCCGCTCTTTCTCGTCTCCGGCCTCTCGGCGGCGGCGGCCTTCGTCCATCTGATCGCTCCCGACGTCGGCGAACGCGAGCTCCTGGCCAAGGCGGACAACGGCTTTCTGATCGCCGAGCTGGTTTTCATCACTCTCTTCCTGATCGGTCTCGTCTCCTCGACCGAGGCGCACATTCAGGCCGCCGGGCTCCTCCTCGGCGGGCCATTCAGTGCGCTCTTCTGGGTCGGCGTGATCGGTCTCGGCATCGTCCTGCCGCTCACCATCCAGCTTCTCGCCGTGCAGCACCGCGTCGCGCACACGCCGGTCGCTCCGCTGCTGGTGATCGCCGGCGGCCTCGCGCTCCGTTTCGTCATCGTGCAGGCGGGCCAGGTCAGTCACTGGGCCCGCGTCCCAGGTCTCTGAACCTCCATGGAGGTGGACCGCATGTCCTCCGACTCGCATTCCGTTCACCGGGCGCCGGCGCCCTACATGAACCCGTATCTCGCCGGCATCGGCCTTGGCCTCGTATTGCTCGCCTCGTTCGTCGTCATGGGACGCGGCCTGGGCGCTTCGGGTGCCTTCTCGTCTGCCTGCGCCGTGGCGGTCGACGCCGTGGCGCCGGCGCATGCGCAGAACAACAGCTTCTGGCGTGAGTATTTGAGCGGCGGTATCGGCCATCCGCTCAAGGAGTGGCTGGTGTTCGAGGTCCTGGGGGTTCTCGTCGGCGGGTTCTTCTCGGGTCTGCTCGCTGGCCGGGTTCGGCGGACGGTCGAGAAGGGCCCGCGCATCTCGAATCGGGGGCGCTTCGCCTTCGCTTTCGCCGGCGGCACGCTGATGGGGATCGGCGCCAAGCTGGCGCGCGGCTGCACCAGCGGCCAGGCGCTGACCGGGGGCGCCCTGCTCTCTGCCGGTGGCTGGGCTTTCATGATGATGGTCTTCGCCGGCGGCTACGGCGCCGCCTGGTTGGTGAGGAGGCAGTGGCAATGAACGCACCGTTCTTCAAGTTCGGGCTGTTCGGCGACGAGGTCTCGCTGATCGTCGCCTGCGCCATCGGTATCGGCTTCGGGTTCTTTCTCGAGCAGGCCGGCTTCGGCTCGGCGAAGAAGCTCACCGACCAGTTCTACTTCAAGGACATGGCGGTCTTCCGGGTGATGTTCACCGCCATCGTGACGGCGATGCTCGGCCTGTTCTATTTCGCTGCCGCCGGCTGGGTCGATCTCTCGCTGGTCTACATCCAGCCCACCTACCTCTGGCCGCAGATCGTCGGCGGCCTGCTGCTGGGCGTCGGCTTCGTCGTCGGCGGCTATTGCCCCGGCACCTCCGTGGTGGCTATGGCGACCGGCAAGGTGGACGCGCTGGTCAATATCGCCGGAATCTTCGCCGGGATCTTCGTCATCGGCGAGCTCTGGCCGTCGATCACCGGCTTCACCGATTCGTCGAACCTCGGCCGCCTGACCCTGCCGGAGGTTTTTCACCTGCCGATGGGGCTCATCGTCCTCCTGGTCGTGCTGATGGCCGTCGGAGGATTCTGGGGCGCGGGCGCGCTCGAACGCCGCTTCGCAGCTCGTCCGGAGAGGGAGGACCTGTGAGCTTCCTGCACCTCGACCGGCTCTCCGGCAATCAGAAGCTGGCGCTCGTCGCCCTGGCGCTCGGCCTGGGAGCACTCGTCGTCGGCTCGCCGAAATCCGGCAAGGTGACGATCGACGAGCGCGAGCTGGCGGCGATGGTCGAAGGCGAGGTCGACCACGTCACCCCCGACGAGCTCGCCGACTGGATCGTCGCCGGGCGGCAGGACTACCGCCTGATCGACCTGCGGAGCGCGGCGGAGTACGCCGAGTACCACATCCCGCAGGCGGAGAATCTCCAAATCACCGCCCTCGCGGACGCGGATCTCGCGCGCAACGAGAAGATCGTTCTCTATTCCGCCGAAGGGATCCACTCGGCGCAGGCCTGGTTCCTGCTCAAGGCGAAGAAGTTCCCGGCGGTCTACATCCTCCTCGGCGGGCTCAAGCAATGGACCGAGCAGGTGGTCTTCCCGGAGACGCCGGCAGAAACCGCGACGCCGGCCGAGCGCATCGCCTTCGCCGGCGCGGCGGAGCGCGCCCGGTTCTTCGGCGGCGCGCCGCGCGCGGCGGTCGGTGCCGCCGCCGTGGCCGGCGCTCCGGCGGTCGCTGCGCCGGCGATGCCCAAAGTCGCGCCACCGCCCGCGCCGACGCCGGCCGGCGCCCTGGCGAAGAAGAAGAAAGAGGGCTGCTGAGGTAGCGGATGGGGAGGTTGCAATGACCGAGCCGATGCGGGGAGCGCCGGCGCCGACGCCGGAGGAGATCGCCTGGAGCGGCGTCGCCACTTCCTTTGCCGCCTTCGGTCGGGTCTTTCTCTGCCTCGATCGCCAGTTTCGGATCGTCCATGCCTCCTACGTGCTCGATGAACTGGCAGGGGCCGGAACGGCCGCCGCGGTCGCCGACCGACCGATCGACGAGCTAATCTGCGGCGAGCTCTTCGCCGAAGGCGGCGCCCTGCGGGCTGCCCTCCAGGCCGGCGAGCGGCGCGAGGGCTGGCGCGCCCTGGTGGCCGGCGCCGACGGCCTGCAACGCTTCGTCGCCCTCTCTGCCGCGCCGATCTGCCCGCCGCCGGAGGTGGCCTGCGATCCGCGCGTCGCCTTCGCGGTCATCCTGCGCCCGGCCGAAGAGGACCTGCCGGCGACGCTCAGCGGACCGTCGGCCTTCGGCGGGATCGTGGCCCGATCGCCCGCCATGCAGAGGATCTTCGCCCTGATCGAGAACCTGCGCGAGAGCGATTCGACGGTGCTGCTCTCGGGCGAGAGCGGGGTGGGGAAGGAGGTCGTGGCGCGGGCGATCCACGAGCACTCGCCGCGCCGGGGAAAACCTTTCGTGGCGGTCAACTGCGGCGCCCTGCCCGGCGAGCTCCTCGAGAGCGAGATGTTCGGGCACGTGCGCGGCGCCTTCACCGGCGCGCTCCGCGATCGTCTCGGTCGCTTCGAGGTGGCCTCCGAAGTGACGTTGCTGCTCGACGAGGTGGGCGACCTGCCGCTGCCGCTGCAGGTGAAACTGCTGCGGGTGCTGCAGGACGGCTCGTTCGAGCGCGTCGGCGAGAGCCGGACGCGGGTGAGCCGGGCGCGGGTGATCGCCGCCACCCACATCGATCTGGCGCGAGCGGTGCGCGAAGGCCGGTTCCGCGAGGATCTCTACTACCGGCTGCGCGTCGTGCCGATCGAGATCCCGCCGCTCAGCCATCGTCAGGAGGACATCGAGCCGCTCGCGCGCGCGATCCTGGCGCGCGTCAGCGCCCGCCAGGGGCGGGCGCTGCGACTCTCGCCCGATGCCCTGCGCGACCTGCTGGCCCACGACTGGCCCGGCAACGTGCGCGAGCTCGAGAACGCGCTCGAGTACGCGGTGGCGATCTGCCACGGCCAGACGATTCTGCCGGAAGATCTGCCCACCCTCGCCCGTCGGGCGCAGGCCGTCGGTGGCGCCGGTGCCTCGCGGGCCGGCGACCCGGCCGAGCCCGATCCGCTCTCCTTTCCGTCCTTCCCGGCGCCGCTCGCCGCGGGCCTGGCGATGGTGCGGCGCCGGCGCGAGGCCGAGGAGCTCCGGCGAGCGCTCGACGCGCACGGCTGGCGCAGAGCCGACGCCGCGCGCGCCCTGGGCATGAGCCGCACGACGCTCTGGCGCAAGATGCGGGAGTTCGGTTTCGCCACCTGAGCGCAGCCTCCTGTTCGCCGCCTCACCTGTTTCGGCCCCTGTTCCACGCTGCAACGCACTGTTGCAACGCGGCGTTGCATGCGCCGCGACCCAGGTGCGGCTCGCGCGCCCAAAGACATTGTTTGCAGATAGTTGAGTCCCAGGCACGCGGGCTGCGATAAGGCTCTGCGGGATGGGCCCGCAAATGTCGCGAAGAACTCTGCCGGGGCGCGAAGTCGAGGTGGACGAGAGCGGATTCCTCGTCGACTCGTTCGCCTGGACTCCGGAGATCGCCGAGGAGATGGCTCGCGAAACCGGCCTGGGAACACTCTCGCCGCTGCACTGGCGGGTGGTTTTGTGCTGCCGGGAGGCGGCGGCGCGTGCCGGGCGTGGTCCCGACCTCTTCTCGGTCGTTCACCTTGCCGGTCTGCCGCTCCAGGAGCTGGAACGGCTTTTCCGGCCCCGCCCGCTCGAACTGATGACGAAGATCGCCGGCCTTCCCAAACCACCGACGTCCCCCGAATGACCCGCGCCATCGACCCGCAATGACCTTTCTGCCAGAGGAGTCCATGGGAGTCCACCGATGAACGTTCAGCGCCTGACATCCGCCGCAATCGTCCTCTACTTCGCCACCGCGATCGCCGGGTTCGCGACCAACGGCCTCTATCTCACCGGCTACGGCCCCGAGGAGCTCGGCCGGGGTGGCGCGAACCTTGCCGTGTCGGACCGCTCGCTCGGGCTCAACTCGAATCCGGCGGGGATCGCGCAGCTGCAGGGCGACCACTTCACGGCGAGCCTCGCCGTGCTGGCGCCGAAACTCGAGTTCGAGAACATGGTGAACGCCCCCACCGCCGCCAACGACCGCTACTTCCCGCTGCCCGCTTTCGCCTGGGTGCGCTCGGGCAAGGAGACGCCGTGGGCCTGGGGCGTCGGCTTCATCGCTCAGGGCGGAATGGGCGCGACTTTCGACGACGTCAACACATTCTTCGGCACCCAGGACCAGACCTACACCCAGGTGCGCTTCATGACGATTTCGCCGACCGTCGCCTACTCGTTCTCCGAGGATGCCGCGATCGGCGCCACGCTCAACCTCGGCTACGCCGACGCGGCGTTCCGCTTCTTTCCCGACACTTCTTTCTTCAACACCCAGAACCCGCAGATGAGCTTCTTCGGACCGAAGATGGAGGGGGCCGGCGGCCTGCAGACGAGCCTGCGCCTCGGCGGCTGGTGGCGTCCGAATCCGCGCTGGTCGCTCGGCGCGATCTACCAGACGAAGACCCACAGCACGTTCGATGGCGGCACGTTGCGGGTCAACTTCCATCAGATGCCGGGGCTCGGCCAGAAGGTCGACTACGAGGCCGAGATGGACGGCTTCACCTTCGCCGCCCAGGCCGGAATCGGCACGGCCGTGCGGGTGACCGACAAATGGCTGCTGCTCGTCGACGTCAAGCGCTACTTCTGGGACGGGGCCATCGACACGATCCAGGTGGTCGGCACCCGCCCCTCGGTGACGGGTGCTCCGGCGCGCGTCGAGCTGCCGTTCGTCTTCAACTGGAAGGACGTCTGGGTCTTCGCGCTGGGCAGCGAATGGCGGACGAGCGACCAGTGGACTCTGCGTGCCGGCTACAACTACGGCGAGAACCCGGTGCCCGACGAGACCCTGACGCCGCTCTTCCCGGCGACGACCGAGCATCATCTGTCGGTCGGCGCGAGCGTCCTCAAGGGTAGCGTCACCTACGAGTTCGCCCTCGAGCATGCTCTCAACGCCTCGAACACCAACAACAACCCCGACCCGATGGTGAACCCCTTCGGCCCCGGAGCGCGCGTCGACCACAGCCAGTGGACGGTCGCCTTCGGGATCTCCTGGGCGAAGTCGCGGTCGAGCCACTGACGGAGGACGCCATGAACCGATCCAGAATCCTCATCGCAGCAGGAATGACGGCCGCTGTCGCGCTCTTCGCCGGCACGCTGGCCTCGGCCACCGAGAAAGTCGGCAAGCAGGAGGGCGTCGCCTGCACCGTCTGTCACGACAAGCCGGGCAGCAAGCTCCTCACCGACCAGGGGAAGTACTACGAGACGATGCGCACGCTCACCGGCTTCGAGGATCTCAAGGCGACCTTCGGCGCCTGCACCAGCTGCCACGTCACCAAGCCCGGCTCGAAGAAGCTCACCGCCAAGGGCAAGGAGTTCCGCGACATGGTGCAGGACATGGAGGGGCTCGGCGCCTGGATGAAGGAGCATCACCCGACGCCTCCGCCGGCGACGATCGAAGGCGAACCGAAGCCTCCGAGCCGGTAGCGGCTGCGCGTCTCTTGAGTGATGTGTTAGCATCTGATGCGTGCGCACTACTCTGGATGTCGATGACGATGTGCTGTTCGCCGTCAAAGAGCGGGCGCGGCGCGAACGGCGGAGCGCCGGCGAAGTCCTGTCGGAGTTGGCGCGCGAAGCTTTGACGGGCAGCCGGCGCGGCGAGGAGATCGCCGAGGGCGCGAGCTTCTACGGCTTCGAGGTGTTTCCGCATCGCGGGCCGGCGATCTCGAACACCGTCATCGACAAACTACGCGAGGACGACCTCGAGTGAAGGACGCAGAGCTCGGATGCTTCGGGAATCCCACGATGTGGACCTCCTGAGCGATGCGCGCCCTCCTCGACGTCAATGTCCTCATCGCTCTTTTCGACTCGGATCACGTCGATCACGCCCGGGCGCGTGCCTGGTTCGCCGCGGAAGTCGTTCACGGCTGGGCCTCGTGCGCAGTCACCGAGAACGGTTTCGCGCGCGTGGTCAGCCAGCCGCGCTACCCGAGCCCGGTGCCGACATCGCTTGCCATCAGCCGTCTCGCACGCGCGACCGGCAGCGGGCATCATGAGTTCTGGCCCTGCGACTTGAGCCTGGTCGACTTGCGGGTCTTCGACCGATCGCGAATCCATGGTCCACGCCAGGTCACCGACGCCTATCTCCTCGCTCTGGCGGTTGCCCATGGCGGAAGACTCGTGACCTTCGATCGGGCGATCGCGCTCGACGCGGTGGTTGGCGCACGCGCGTCGAACCTCGTCGTTCTCTGATCCGAATTCTCGCCGCAGCGCGGCGTAAAGGCCTCGCCCGCAGTGATTTCCGGCTGCCGGCATGAGCTTCCGGGCGCCTACCCGATGGTATAGTTCTGCCTGGCGGAGGCTCTCGAAAGGGCACCCGGAAACGGTTGGGGGTGGCAAGGATGTCCGAGTCGGTATCTTCCAGCACCACGGAAGTTCAGATCTTCGGCGCCACGTACCATATTCGCGGGGGCCACGACGGGGGCAATCTGGCCGATCTGGCCGCTCAGGTCGACCGCAGGATGCGCGAGCTGGCGGGTCACGCCGTGACGGCGGACACCGGAAAGCTGGCGATTCTCGTGGCTCTCAACCTGGCGGATGAACTCTCCCGCCGCGAGCAGCAGGCGGCGGGAGAGCGGAGCGAGATCGAGACGCGGGTGATGGAGCTGACGGAGAGGCTCGAGGAAGTCCTGAAGGTCTGACTTCCGCGGCGCTTCGGACAGCTTGGGAAGGGCAGGACCAGTGACACTTAGCGGCATCCTCTGAGGGGACCGTGACGAGCCGACGCACTGTAGAACCAACATTGCAACTCAGGGAGTCCGATATCCGCGCGGCCCGTGCCTGCCCGGCTCCGACCGGGACGCTGACGGCCGCTCATGAGGACACCCACCTGACGCGTTTCAGGTTCTAAACGCAGCGTCTCGCGCGGTTCCCTCAGAGGGTGCCTCTTTCCTTCCGGCACCCTGCATCACGGCCTCGCCCCGATACGCAACAGGATTGTGGGGTGGGCTCATGAATCCGGCTCTCTGGATCGCGGTCGCCGCGATCGTCATCACTGCAGCCGTGCTGGCCTACGGGTGGTCGCAGATTCGCCACGTCGGCGAGAAGCGTCTCGCCGAGGCCGAGCGCGAAGCCACCCGCATGCGCGAAGAGGCGCGGCGGGACAGCGAAGCCAAGCTCAAAGAGGGGGAGCTCGCCGCCAAGGAGAAGCTCCTCCAGGCCCGCACCGAGTTCGAAACCGCCTCGCGCGCGCGGCGCGGCGAGCTCGAAACCCTGGAGCGCCGGCTCACCCAGAAGGAAGACAGCCTCGATAAGCGCCTGGGCGAGCTCGACCAGCGCGACAAGGAGGTCGCCGGCCGTGACCGCGCCCTCACGGCGCGCGAGAAGGAGGTCGCCGGCAAGGAGATCGAGGTCGACCGGCTGGTCGCCGAGCAGCGGAACCGCCTCGAGCAGATCGCCGGGCTGACCGCGCAGCAGGCCAAGGACGAGCTCACCCGCGGTCTCGAGAACGAGGCGCGCATCGACGCCGCCCACCTGGTCAAGCGCATCGAGGACGAAGCCCGCGAGCAGGGCAACCGCAAGGCGCAGTGGCTGATGGGACTGGCCGTGCAGCGCCTGGCGTCGGATTACGTCTCGGAAACCACGGTCTCGGTGGTGGAGCTGCCGAGCGACGAGATGAAGGGCCGGATTATCGGGCGCGAGGGACGCAATATCCGCGCCCTGGAGCTCGCCACCGGCATCGACCTGATCGTCGACGACACCCCCGAAGCGGTGATCCTCTCCGGCTTCGACCCCTACCGGCGCGAGATCGCCCGCGTCGCCCTCGAGCGCCTGATCGCCGACGGCCGCATCCATCCGGCGCGCATCGAAGAGGTCGTCGAGAAGGTCAAGGCGGAGTTCGAGGTGCGCATTCAGCAGGAGGGCGACGCCGCCCTCCTCGAGCTCAAGATCCCCGGCATGCACCCCGAGCTGGTGAAGCTCATGGGGCGTCTGCGCTATCGCTATTCGTACGGGCAGAATGTCCTGCAGCATTCGAAAGAGGTCGCCTTCCTCGCCGCCACCATGGCGGCCGAGCTCAAGGTCAACGTCACCATCGCCAAGCGCGCGGGACTGCTGCACGACATCGGCAAGGCGATCGACCGCGAGGTGGACGGCACGCACGTCCAGCTCGGCATCGAGCTGCTCAGGAAGTACGGCGAGTCGGAAGAGGTCGTGCACGCCATGGCCTGTCACCACGGCGATTTCGATCCGCAGACCGTCGAGGCTGTGCTGGTCACCGCCTCCGACGCCCTCTCGGCGGCCCGTCCCGGCGCGCGCCGCGAGGTGCTCGAGACCTACGTCAAGCGGCTCGAGAAGCTCGAGGAGATCGCCAACAGCTTCAAGGGTGTGCAGAAAAGCTTCGCCATCCAGGCCGGCCGCGAGGTGCGGATCATCGTCGACAGCGGCAAGATCGGCGACGAGCAGGCGATCTGGCTGTCGAAAGACATCGCCAAGCGGATCGAGGCCGAGCTCACCTACCCGGGCGAGATCCGGGTCACCGTCATCCGCGAGACGCGCGCCGTCGAGTTCGCGCGATGAAGCTCCTCTTCGTCGGCGACGTCATCGGCAAGCCCGGACGCCAGGCCCTGAAGCGCCTGCTGCCGAAGATGGTCGACGAGCACCGGGTCGACTACGTCGTTGTCAACATCGAGAACATGGCCGGCGGCTTCGGCGTGACGCCGGAGACGCTCGCCGAGCTCGACGAACTGCCGATCCATGCGCTGACCACCGGCAATCACGTCTGGGACAAGAAGGAGGTCCTCGACCTGATGCTGCACGAGCCGCGGCTCGTCCGCCCGGCGAACTACCCCGAAGGAACTCCGGGGCGGGGCATCCACATCGGCGAGACCTCTGCCGGGGTCGCGGTGGCGACGATCAATCTCGAGGGCCAGGTCTTCATGAAGAATCTGGATTCCCCGTTTCGCGTCGCCGACCGCCTGCTTGCCGAGCTCGACAAGAAGATCAAGGTCGTCTTCGTCGACTTTCACGCTGAAGCGACGAGCGAGAAGCAGGCTTTGGGGATCTACCTCGACGGCCGGGTGAGCGGCGTCGTCGGCACCCACACCCATGTGCCGACCGCCGACCACCGCGTGCTGCCGCAAGGCACGGCCTTCCTGACCGACGCCGGGATGACCGGCCCCTACGAAGGGGTGATCGGATTCCGCTCCGATCGCGTGCTGCAGCGTTTTCTCACCCAACTGCCGGCCGCGTTCGAGGTCGCCAAGCGCGACGTTCGGCTCGCCGCCGCACTCATCGACATCGACGAGACCACGGGCCGCGCCCGCGGCATCGATCGTTTTCTGGTGCCGGACGCAGGAGCCTGACGCAGGAGTCCGAAGAATGGCCGCGAAGATCCCCACTCTCGACGCCCTGCGCGCCGCTCCGGGACGCAAGAAGCTCTCGGTCATCGTCACCACGTTCAACGAGGAGATCAACGTCGCTGAGTGCCTCGAGTCGGTGCTCTGGGCGGACGAGATCGTCCTTGTCGACTCGTTCTCGACCGACCGCACGGTGGAGATCGCCCGCACTTTCCCGATCAGCGTGCTCCAGCGCCAGTATTTCGGCTCGGCGGCGCAGAAGAACTGGGCGCTCGACCGGGTGCAGCACGAGTGGGTGCTGATCATCGATGCCGACGAGCGGGTGCCCGAGGCGCTGGCGCGCGAGGTTCTGACCGTCCTGGCGAGCGAGCCGGCGATCGACGGCTTCTACATCCGGCGCGAGAACATCTTCATCGACAAGGTGATCCGCCACTCCGGCTGGTCGACCGACAAGGTCGTGCGCCTCTTTCGCCGCGACAAGGGGCGGTACCCCAACCGGCGCGTGCATGCCGACCTCGAGATCGCCGGCCCCGTGCCGGTGCTGCGCAATCCGTTCCTGCACTACACCTTCCGCACCTTCGATCAGTACTTCGGCAAGTTCCTGAACTACGCCGAGTGGGGCGCGGCGCAGGCGTTCCGCGACGGCCGCCAGGCCGGTCTGGTCGAGCTCGTCGTGCGCCCGTGGTGGCGTTTCATGCGCACCTACTTCTTCCAGTTGGGCATCCTCGACGGCATGCACGGCCTGGTGCTCTGCTCGCTGCAGTCGTTTGGCGTCTTCCTGAAGTACGCCCGGCTCTGGGAATACCGCATCCGCGAGGCGCGCGGCGAGAAGGAGATCTCGCTGAAGGAGTTCCGCAAGACCGTCGAGGAGGCGATGGAGCTGACGCGCGTGAAGCGCGAGTTCGCCCAGCGCTACCTCAACGACGGCTTCTCGGGCGGCGAGAAGAAGCGCCTCGAGATGCTGCAGCTCGCGCTCCAGAAGCCGGGCGTCGCGATCCTCGACGAGACGGACTCCGGCCTGGACATCGACGCCCTGAACGTCGTGGCCCACGCGGTGAACACCGTCGCCAAGGCGCAGGAGATGGGCGTCCTGATCATCACCCACTACCAGCGCATCCTGCATCTGGTGGAGCCCTCGCGCGTCTCGATTCTCTTCGACGGGAAGATCGTCAAGGAGGGCGGCCCCGAGCTCGTCGAGCAGCTCGAGCGCGAGGGGTACGGCTGGATCACGGGCGAGGT
>JBGARM010000063.1:0-11405 GCA_044230215.1 Thermoanaerobaculia bacterium
GGCGACGCGGCGAAGGCCTGGGTGGCGCTGCAGGGCTGGGACGGCGAGATGCGCGAGCGCGGCGCGCCGGCGCTGTTCGCGCTGGTCGAGCGCCACCTGCAGCAGGCGATCTTCCAGGACGAAGCGACGGCGGCGAAGCTCGCGCGCTTCGGCAATCGCTGGCGTCTCCTGCGGCTACTCGACGGCAGGATGTCGGCCGACTGGTTCGACGACGTCTCGACGCCGGCGAAGGAGGATCGAGCGGCGGCGGTGGAGGCGGCGCTCGCCGCCGCCTGGCAGGAGGGAGAGAGGCGCTGGGGACCGACGGTCGCGGAGTGGCCCTACGCCGGGATCCACAACCTGACGCTCGACCATACGCTGGGTTCGGCGCCGTTCTTCGGCCGGCTGTTCAACCGCGGGCCGTTCCCGCTCGCCGGCTCCGCGACCACGGTCATGGCCTTCGGCGGCCCGTGGAAGGGCGACCAGATGGACGTCGAGTACGGCGCCTCGATGCGCCTGGTCAACGACCTCGGCGACGCCGACCGCGGACTTTCGATCCTCCCCGGCGGCCAGGCCGGACACCCCTGGGATCCGCACTACGCCGACCAGCTGCCGCTCTACCTGGAGGGCGGGACGCGCCCGGTGCCCTGGAGCGAGGGTGCCGTCGAAAAGGCGACGGTGACGAAGCTCCGGCTGGTTCCGGCGACGGAAGAGGGTGGAAGATGAGCGACGTTCGACGGCGGAGGGTCCGGTTTCTCGTTGCAATGCTGGCGCTCGCGGTGAGCTCGGGCGCCTTCGCGACGGAGGCGCCCCCCCTGGCGGCGTCGGCTGCATCCGCGCCGAAGGGGCACCTGGTTCTCAACGGCGGCGGCGGGGAGTCGGATCCCTTCTGGCCGACGGTCTTCCGTCTCGCCGGCGGCAAGGATGCGGCGATCGTCATCCTGCCGACCGCTTCGGAGCGCGCCGAGACCGGGCAGGAGTACGTCGACGAGCTCAAGGCGATGGGCGCCACCGGGATGCAGGCGATCGAGCTGCGGCAACGCGAAGACGCATCGAAGCCGGAGTACCTTTCGGCGATCGCGGCGGCGAAGGTCATCTTCTTCACCGGTGGCGATCAGGCGAAGATCACCGCCGCGATCCTCGGCACGCCGGCCGAGGCGGCGATCCGCAAGGTCTACGACGACGGCGGCATCCTCTCCGGCAGCTCCGCCGGCCTCGCCTGCATGAGCCGGGTGATGCTCACCGGCGAGGGGGACTTCACGGTGCTGCGCGGCGGCAATGTCGAGACGAAGGAGGGCCTGGGCTATGTCACCGAGGCGATCCTCGACCAGCACTTCGTCGCCCGGCAACGCCAGAACCGGCTGATCTCGGTGGTGCTCGAGCACCCGGAGCTGCCCGGCATCGGCGTCGACGAGCGCACCTCGATCTGGATCCGTCCCGACCGCACCTTCGACGTCATGGGCGAAGGCTGGGTGATGATCTTCGACGCGCGGCGGTCGGTCGTTCGGACGGACGGTGCGGCGGCGAAGCCGAAGCTCGCGACCGACGAGCTCGCGACCCGGATCCTCGTCGCGGGCGACCGTTTCGACCTCAAGTCGGGGAGCCTCCTGCCGCGCAACTGAGCGTCGGCGGCAGATCGATCTGCCCCGGTCGGGCTCTGTTGGGCTAGACTCGCCCGAACCAAAATTGGGGGGACTCGCTCCATGAAGCTCGTTCACAAGCTCGCATTCGCGCTGGCCGTCCTCGCGGCAGTGGCAGGAGCCCCGGCGGCGCAAGCCGGCGGGCCGCCGTTCGCCGCCTCGCTCGCCGAGGGCAAGAAGCTGCCGCTGCCGTACGGCATCGGCATCACGCTCTACGACCAGGTCCAGGACTACCGGCTCGACAGCCTGAGCCTGGGCATTCCGGGCTTCGGCAATCTGCCGCTCGACCGGTTCGACATCAACAACCGGATCACCGACTACGACGTTCAGATGGACGTCTGGCTCTTCCCCTTCCTCAACGTCTTCGGCCTGATCGGCACGATCGACGGCAGCACCGAGGTGGATTTCGGCAACGTTCCGTTGCCCTTCCCGCTCGGCAGGCTCGCCATCACCTATGACGGGACGGTCTACGGCGGCGGGATGACGCTTGCGGCGGGTGGCGAGGTCTGGTTCACCTCGGTCACCGGAGTGGTGACGAAGAGCGACCTCTCGGGCGACTTCGATTCGAGCGCCAACTCGCTGGTGGTGATGCCGCGCCTGGGGCTCCACAACCAGTACGGCTCGATCTGGGTCGGCGCGATGTACCTCGATTCCGAGGAAAAGCACAGCGGCACGATCGCCCTGCCGTACGTCGGCCCGGTGCCGTTCGCCGTCGATCTCAAGCAGAAGGATCGCTGGAACGGGCTCGTCGGGCTGCACACCGACCTGGCCGAGCATTGGACGCTCGAAGTCGAGGGTGGATTCGGCAATCGCACGAGCGCATCGGCGACGGTCGGCTGGAGGTTCTGATCGCGCTGTCGCACCGCAAGTCGCGGCTCGCCCTGGCGGCGCTGGTCTCGTTCGGCCTCGCCGCCGTGGCGGCGGGCTACGAGACCGACCAGTACACGCATCGCCTGGAGCCGATCGCCGACGCGCAGCCGACGCTCGACCGCGTCGTCAACGAGGCGCTCGCGAAGGCGGCCGCCGAATGGCGCGGCGGAGCCGACAACTACGCCTTCACCCTGGCGGTATTCCACCAGCTCGGTGGACTCTACTGGGTCGACCGGATCGAGCGCCTGGCGATCCGGTCGCCGGAGATCGAGCGCCTGCCGCAGTTCCGTCACGACAGCATCTACAACGGCCTGCCGTTCACCGCCCGCCGGGTCAACTGGATCTTCGGCGTCGGCCGCACCATCAAGCTGGCGGGCGTCCTCACCGGCAGCGACAAGCTCGGCCACTTCTTCTCGCAAGGCAAGAAGTACTACTTCTCGCGCCTCGCCGGTTGGCGGGAGGAGCACATCCTCGGCCGCGGCACCTTCAACGAGCGCTGGCTCTTCGGTCAGCTGACCACGAGCATCTACTCGAACGCCGATCTGGTGGCGAACTACGAGGGCTACCTCTTCTACCGCAGCCTTTTCGAGGATGGCATCGTGCCCGGAAAGCCCGCCATTGTCCGTTTCGCCGGCGACCGGGCGGTCATCGAGCGGCCGTTCTCGTGGAGCGACCACGTCAACGACTACTGGGACGAGGCGCTCAACCCTTCCCACATGAGCCCGGAGATGGCGAAGGCGATCCAGAAGGCCATTCAGCAGGTCTGTCCCGACTACGAGCGGGCGCCGGAGGCGTTCCGGGTGCGGAACGAAGCGGCGCTCGCGGCACGCTACGCCGGCATCGGACTGAAAGCGGCGCCGGAGAACAGCGTGCCGGTTGTCTGCCGGGCGGTCGCTGCGGCCGGCGCCGGCGGCTAGCCCGGTCGTCCTACCAGCGGGCTTTGCGCGTGCGCTTGAAGGAAGGGGCGGCGCCGGTGCGCTCGGTGTAGGGCTCGACTCCCGGGGTGGTGCAGCGCGGCAGGGGCTGGGAAATGGCCGCCTCGATGTCGCGGACCTTCTCCTTGTCGATCCAGCTGGCGATCGACGACACCAGGCCGGTGGCGTTGCCGCGCGCCGTGCGGCCGGCGCGATGGACGTAGTCTTCGACGGTCTCGGGCAGGTCGTAGTTGATGATGTGCTGGATCCCCGGCACGTCGAGCCCGCGCGAGGCGATGTCGGTGGCGATCATGATCCGGTGCTGTCCCTCGCGGAAACCGTCGAGCGAGGCGATCCGTTCCTTCTGCGACAGGTCGGAGTGGATGCGATCCACCGGATGCCCCTCGCGCAGCAGCGCGCGATAGAGCCACTCGGCGTCGCTCCTCCGGCGCACGAAGACGAGGGTCGAGCCGAGCTCCTGGTTGAGCAGCGACAGGATGCACGGCTTCTTGTTGTCGGGATCGACGAGATAGAGGCGATGCGAGATGCCCGCCGCGGCACGCCCCGGCGGAATGATGTCCACCCGCAGCGGATCCCTGAGGAAGCGCTGCGCCAGACGCTCGATCGGCGGCGGCATCGTGGCCGAGAACATCAGCGTGTGGCGGACCTTCGGCAGGTAGGCGAGGATGGCGTTGATCTGCGGCATGAAGCCCATGTCGAACATGTGGTCGGCTTCGTCGAGGACCAGCTCTTCGACCTTGTCGAGCTTCACCGTGCGGCGCTCGAGATGGTCGAGGAGCCGCCCCGGGGTGGCGACGACGATGCAGGGCTTCTTGGCCAGCTCGTCCATCTGATGCTTGATGTTGAGTCCGCCGATGAGCGACACGCTGCGCAGCCGGTGGCTGGCGCCGAAGTAGTCGAGAAAGGCCTTGGTCTGCAAAGTGATCTCGCGCGTCGGCGAGAGGATGAGCCCGCGGATGCCGCTGCCGGCCTGGATGCGCTGGGCGAGCGGAATGGCGAACGCGGCGGTCTTGCCGGAGCCCGTCTCGGCGAGGCCGAGAACGTCACGGCCGGCGATCGCTTCGGCGATCACAGCGGCCTGGATCGGCGTCGGATGTGTCCAGCCGAGCTCGGCGACGGCGAGCCGGAGCTCGGGCGTCATACCCAGATCGTCGAAGGAGCGGGAGGTCTCTGGAACCGGATGTTGCGGAAGGAGGGCTTCTTGCATTCGCGCCCATTCTATTCTGCTTCGGGAAAGAGCTCCGTCTGGGGGGTCTCGGGGGCCTCGTCGAGGAAGTTCGAGACGCCGACTCCGGCGAGGCGGAAGCGGGTGGATTCGCTCTCGCCAAACAGGTCGAGCAGCGCCGTGGCGATCCCGGCGAGCTCCCGGGCGTCGGCCGGCGGGGCCTCGGGCGTCCGGCGGCGGGAAAGCGAGCGGAAGTCGCCGGTCTTGAGCTTCACGGTCACCGTTCGCCCGACGCGAGCGCGTCGGCGGGCGGCGTCCCAGACCTTCTGCGCCAGGCGCTCGATCGACGAGGGCAGCGCCTCGAGCGGCAGGTCGTGCTCGAAGGTGGTCTCCGAGGAGATCGACTTCACCGGCCGCTCGGCGACGACCGGATGGTCGTCGATTCCCCGGGCGAGCTCGTGCAGGCGGCGGCCGAACTTGCCGAATTGCAGCTCGAGATCGATCAGCGAACGGCCGCGCAGGTCGCCGACCGTGGCGATTCCCAGCCGCGAGAGCGCCTCGCCGGTGGTCTTGCCGACGCCCGGGAGCTTGCCGACCGCGAGCGGCGCGAGAAAGGCCTCGACCTCGTGCGGCCGGATGACGAACAGGCCGTCGGGCTTTCTCCAGTCGGAGGCGATCTTGGCGAGAAACTTGTTCGGCGCCACGCCGGCGGAGGCGGTGAGGGCGGTCTCGTCGCGGATCTCGCGCCGGATGACGCGCGCCGTCTCGGTCGCGGTGGGGAGGCCCGTCAGCTCCTCGGTGACGTCGAGATAGGCCTCGTCGAGCGACAGCGGCTCGACGAGCGGAGTGTGGCGGAGAAAGATCGCGCGCACCTGACGCGACACTTCGCGGTAGCGGACGAAATCCGGCGGCACGAAGACCGCCTGCGGGCACTGGCGCTGGGCGGTGACCGCAGCCATGGCCGAACGGATGCCGAAGCGCCGCGCTTCGTAGGACGCCGCGCAGACCACCGACCGCGGCCCCGTCCAGGCGACGACCACCGGCCTCCCCTTGAGCTCCGGCCGGTCCCGCTGCTCGACGGACGCGTAGAAGGCGTCCATGTCGACGTGGAGGATCTTCCTCATGAAGCGCAAATCTAGCGTAAAAGAGCTATTCCCGCTGCGGCTTGACCATGACGGTCGTCCAGCGCTCGAGACTGACCTCGCCCGGCGGCTGGCCGCGGCGCTTCGAGACGTCGGCGCCGCGCGCCATGTGGACGGCGACGCGGCCGGCGTTCTTGGCCTTGGAGTAGCCGGCGGCGAGCGCTGCGGCGTAGAGCTCGGTCGGCTTCGGCAGGCGCTCGAGGCGCTCGGGATTGCGCACCAGGACGTGCGACCCCGAGTCGCCGGCGAGGTGGAACCAGAAGTCGAGCGGCTCCGTGAGCCTGGTCGAGACCAGGTCGTTCTCGTCGGCGGTCCTGCCGACCAACACCGTGAAGCCGTCCGGGGAGACGAAGCGGCGGGCGATCCGGCGGCCTTGCCAGATCCCCTGTTCCGGGTCGGAGGGGGGTGGAGGACCCGAGCGTTCGGCGGCCATCGTCGGGGAATCGTACCGGCCCGGGGGGCGAAACGGTGCACCGGGTCCGGTCCGTAGTAGACTCTCGCCACTTCTGCGGGCGCTTTTGCCGCCGCCTTTGCGCCCGCCCCAAACGCTCGCAAATCTGTTTCACGGAGCCCGCTTGTCTCGAAAAATGCTCATCAATGCCCGCAGCGCGGAGGAACTACGCATCGCCGTGGTCTCCGACGCCGGGCTCGAGAACTACCAGGTCGAAGTCGGAGAGGGGGGTCTGACGCGCGGCAACATCTACCGCGGCGTGATCTCGAATCTCCAGCCGGCGTTGAACGCCGCCTTCGTCGACTACGGAACCGGCAAGAACGGTTTCCTCGCCATCCAGGACGTCGTCCCCGAAGCCCGCTACGCCGAGCCGAGTCATGGCGGGCGCCCGGAGATCCAGGAGATCCTCCAGCAGGGCAAGCCGATCGTCATTCAGGTCACCCGCGAACCCGAGAACGCCAAGGGCGCCGCGATCACGACCAATCTCTCCCTCGCCGGGCGCTATCTGGTCTTCACTCCGTTCGACGACACGCGCGGCGTCTCGCGCAAGGTGGAGGACGAGGAGACCCGCGCCGAGCTCCGCGGCATCGCCGGCAAGCTCGAGCTGCCCGATGGCGGCGGCGTCATCGTCCGCACCAACGCCCTCGGCGAGACCCGGGCCGAGCTGCAGAAGGACCTCGCTGCCCTCCTGCGCGTCTGGAAGCGCATTCAGACCGAGGCGCGCCGCGGCACCGGGCCGCGGCTCCTCTACAGCGACCAGGACCTCATCCTGCGCGCCCTGCGCGACCACCTCGATGTCGGCGTCGACGAGATCCTGGTCGACGACCAGACCGCCTTCGAGCAGGCCGCCGAGTACATGCAGGCGTTCATGCCGCGCACCCGGGTCGAGCTCACGCACTACGTCGAGCGCGTGCCGCTGTTCTCCAAGTATTCGCTCGAAAGTCAGATCGAGCAGATCTTCGCCCGTACCGTGCCGCTTCCCGGCGGCGGATCGATCGTCGTCGACTCGACCGAGGCGCTTACCGCGATCGACGTCAACTCGGGCCGCGCCGGCAGCGGCAGCAGTCACGAGGACATGGCGCTCGAGACCAACCTGCAGGCGGCGCGCGAAGTCGCGCGTCAGCTCCGCCTGCGCGACCTCGGCGGCCTGGTCGTGGTGGACTTCATCGACCTGCGCAGCATGAAGAACCGGCGCGCGGTCGAGAAGACGATGAAGGACTCGCTGAAGATCGACCGCGCCCGTTCGACGGTGGGACGGCTGTCGCCGAACGGCCTGCTCGAGATCAACCGCCAGCGCATCCAGCAGTCGCTCCGGGCACGGGCGCAGCGCCCCTGCCCGACCTGCCAGGGAACCGGCCGCGTGCCATCGATCGAATCGGTGGGCCTCAATCTCATGCGCCGCATCGAAGGACGGGCGGCGACCGGCCGGCTGCTCAAGGCGCGCGTCGAGATGCATCCCGAGCTCGCCGAGGCGATGCAGAACGGCCGACGCAAGGACCTGGCCCGGCTCGAGGCCGAGTACGACATCGAGATCGAGATCGTCGCCTCCCATCGGCTCCACGGGCCGGAGGAGCAGATCGAGTGGCGCGACCGCCAGACGCCGATCACCATGGCGCCGCACAAGGCCGAGGCGAGCGTCCGTCGCAGTGGCCCGGCGGCGGCGCTCGCGCCGGTCGTCTTCGAGGTCCATCCGTCGGCGGAGCCCGAAGGCGAGGCTGCCGATCCCGACGCTGCCGCGACCGCCGGCGAGAACGGCGAAGCGCGCCGCAGCGGCAAGAAGCGCCGCCGGGGCGGCAAGAGACGCCGCGGCAAGCGCGGCGATCTGCCGCTCGCCCAGGCGACGGGAGAGCCGCTGGTGGTTTTCGGAGGCGACGAGAATCTCGACGAGAACGGCGAGCCGGCGGACGGGCAACTGGTGGTGATCCGCCGTCTGCACGACGTCCCGGTTGAGCTGCCGGAGGTCAACGGCAACGTCGAGCCCTCCGCCTATGTGCCGCTTGCGCACGCCGGTGGCGCTCACCATCTCCGCGATCGGCAGCTGCCCCGCGGCGTGCCGTCGCACCACGCTGGCCGAAGCGAGCGCGGCCCGGGGCCGGCGGGCGAGTCCGCCGCGCGTCCGCGGCGTCGCGGTGGCAAGCGCCGCGGTGGTCGCGGCCGTCGGCCTGACGGTGCGCCGCTCCCGCCGGGAGCGGCTGCGCCGGGCCCGCCCAGCCCGGCGCCGGGCTCCTTCGATACCGAAAGCTGAGCCGGCTGCGCTGCCTGGCGGCGACCCGGTTCCCCGGGTCGCCGGCGGCGTGGCTGTGAGCTCGCAAGACGGTCTGGCCCGGCGGCCGGTCGAGCCGGTATTGTTCGTTCGCGCGAGGAGGCTGCATGGACGGTAGAGGCGATATCGACAGGTCGGAAACGCACGAATGGCTGGAGGCGCTGGACGACGTCGTCGTCGCCCGCGGCGAGGAGCGCGTCCGCTTCCTCCTCGGCGAGCTGGCCGATCGTGCCTACCGGCGCGGTGTGCCGCTGCCGGCGCCGGTCAGTCCCTACGTCAACACGATCCCCTGGTTCGAGCAGCCGGCCTACCCCGGGGACCGCGCGATTGAGCGCCGCATCAAGAGCGCCATCCGCTGGAACGCCATGGCGATGGTGGTGCGCGCCAACAAGCACGAGGACGGCATTGGCGGCCACATCTCGACCTACGCCAGCGCGGCGACGCTCCTCGAGGTGGGCTTCAATCATTTCTTCCGCGGCCGGGGTGAGAGCGGCTTCGACGGCGACCTGGTCTATTTCCAGGGCCACGCCTCGCCGGGCATCTACGCCCGCGCCTACCTCGAAGGGCGCCTGCCGGAGTCGCGGCTGGAGAACTTCCGCCGCGATCTCGCGCCGGGCGGCGGTCTCTCCTCCTATCCCCATCCCTGGCTGATGCCCGACTTCTGGGAGTTCCCGACGGTCTCGATGGGCCTCGGCCCGATCTCGGCGATCTACCAGGCGCGCTTCAACCGCTATCTCGAGAACCGCGGACTCGCGGCGACCGGCCATCGCCGGGTCTGGGCCTTCCTCGGCGACGGCGAGACCGACGAGCCCGAGTCGCTCGGCGCACTGACGCTCGCCTCCCGCGAAGGCCTCGACAACCTCACCTTCGTGGTCAACTGCAATCTGCAACGCCTCGACGGCCCGGTGCGCGGCAACGGCAAGATCATCCAGGAGCTCGAGGCGGCCTTCCGCGGCGCCGGCTGGAACGTCCTCAAGGTCATCTGGGGCTCCTCCTGGGATCCACTACTCGACAGGGACAAGGACGGCTGGCTGGTGCGGGTGATGAACGAGACTCTGGACGGCGAGTACCAGAAGTACTCGGTCGAGGGCGGCGCCTACATCCGCGAGCACTTCTTCGGGCGCTACCCGGAGCTGGCGGCGATGGTGGCGGACATCCCGAACGACCAGATGCCCTACCTGCGTCGCGGCGGACTCGATCCGGAAAAGGTCTACGCCGCTTACAAGGCCGCCACCGAGACCAAGGGCGCGCCGACGGTTATCCTCGCCAAGACGATCAAGGGTTACGGCATGGGCAGCTCCGGCGAGGGCAAGAACGTCGCCCACCAGCAGAAGAAGCTGAACGAGGAAGAGCTGCGCGCCTTCCGCGACCGCTTCGAGATCCCGGTCTCGGACGAGAGCCTCGCGCATGCGCCGTTCTACCGCCCGGCCGAGGGCAGCCCCGAGATCGAATATCTGCGCGCCCGGCGCGCCGCATTGGGTGGGTTCGTGCCGGCGCGCAAGACCTGGACGGTACCGATGGCGCCGCCGCCGCCTTCGACCTTCGCCGAGTTCCTCGCCGGCGGCAACCGCGAGGTCTCGACGACGATGGGCTTCGTGCAGATCCTGCGGCAGCTGCTCAAGGATCCGCAAATCGGCAAGCGCATCGTGCCAATCGTCCCCGACGAGGCGCGCACCTTCGGCATGGAGGCGCTCTTCCGCCGCTCCGGCATCTACGCGTCGCAGGGCCAGCTCTACGAGCCGGTGGATTCGAAGACGCTGCTGTTCTACAAGGAGGCGAAGAACGGGCAGATCCTCGAGGAGGGGATCACCGAGGCCGGCTCCATGGCCTCGTTCACGGCCGCCGGCACGGCCTACGCCACGCACGGCATCGACATGATTCCGTTCTTCATCTTCTACTCGATGTTCGGTTTCCAGCGCATCGGCGACCAGATCTGGGCCTTCGGCGATCAGCGCGGCCGCGGCTTCCTGCTCGGCGCCACCGCCGGGCGCACGACCCTGAACGGCGAAGGGCTGCAGCACGAAGACGGCCACAGCCACGTCCTCGCCTCGACCGTGCCGAATCTCCTCGCCTACGACCCGGCCTACGCCTTCGAGCTGGCGGTGATTCTCGGCGAGGGGCTGCGCCGGATGTACGAGCAGCGCGAGGACATCTTCTATTACCTCACGCTCTACAACGAGAACTACATCATGCCGCCGATGCCGGAGGGTGCCGCCCCGGGAATCCTCAAGGGGCTCTACCTCTTCGCGCCGTCCGCCCTGCCGGCGGACCGGCCACGGGCGCAGCTCCTGGGCTCGGGCTCGATCCTGGCCGAGGCGCTGCGCGCGCAGCGGATCCTCGAAGAGCGCTACGGCGTCGCGGCGGACGTCTGGAGCGCCACCTCCTACAAGGAGCTGCGCCGCGAGGCGCTCGAGTGCGAGCGCTGGAATCTGCTCCACCCCGGTGACGAGCCGCGCGTGCCGTACGTGACGAGCGTGCTCGGTGCGGCGCGCGGACCGGTCGTCGCGGTCTCCGACTTCATGAAGCTCGTTCCCGACCAGATCGCCCGCTGGGTGCCGCAGGGCCTGCTGCCGCTCGGTACCGACGGCTTCGGTCGCAGCGAGACGCGCGAGGAGCTGCGGCGGTTCTTCGGCATCGACGCCGAGCATGTCGCCCTAGCCGCCCTGTCGGAGCTCGCACGGCGCGGCGAGATCCCGCGGCACGTCGCCGCCCTCGCCGTGCGCGAGCTCGGCATCGACGCCGAGAGCTCGAACCCCCTCACCCGCTAGCCGGAGAGATCCCATGCGCCGACCGATCGCCGCTTTCGCTCTGCTCCTGCTCCTGCTCGCGCACGCTCCGTCCGCCGCGACCTGCGGCGGTGGTGGCGGGGGAGGCATGGGCGGCGTCTCCTCCGGCGGCATCGGCGAGGCCGAGGTCTACCGCGTGCCGTGGAAGGTGCTCGATCCCCAGGGGTCGCCGGT